>CAYSOQ010000329.1:0-2222 GCA_964432685.1 uncultured bacterium | reverse complement strand
CCCACCCAACACCGTGGTCAGCCTGTCAATCCTCGTTACAAGGGAGAAGGGGGTATCGATGGCGGAGAAGATTTCCGCCCGGGGCGGACATGCGCTTCTTTTCCCCACCATCGAAACCGGGTGTATCTTAGTGGGAGAAGAGAGGAATTCCCTTCTCGAAAAACTGAAAATATCTACCTGGGTAATCTTTACCAGCCAGAAGGCCGTAGCATGTTTCCTGGAAATCCTTGGGGAGAATATGGGGGAATACCTCGAGGCGATACATGTAGCCGCTGTAGGGGGGAAAACCCGGGATGCCCTCAAGCGCAGGGGAGTGAACTGCCAGCTGGTGGGAAGGGAAGGTAGCCGGGCCCTTGGAGTGGAGCTATCCTCCATGGCATCAGGGAAGGACCTTGTTTTCTACCCACGGGCGAAAAAGGGGAGGGAAGAAATCATCCAGCTCTTCGATGAGCAGGGCATACCCTGCTTCCCTGTCGACCTGTATGACACAGTTGCACCCACCTATCCCAGGGAAGAATTAGATAAGATCCTTTCTGCCCCGATCGATGTGGCCACTTTCACCAGCCCCTCTACCTTTCTGAATTTTCTGGCACTTGCCGGGAAAGATTGTGCTGAAAGGTTTTTCAAACATGTTAAAATCGCTGTCATAGGGAATACGACTGCTTCTTCCGTGAAGGATGCCGGGTATGAAGTGGCCATAATGCCCCCCACTCCCGATATTGACTCGATGCTTGATGAAATATGGCGATTCTTTTCAGGTGAAAGGGATTAAAAGGAGGTATAAGGCATGTATTTTCCGGAAAACAGGCTGAGAAGGCTTAGAAAAAACGAGCAGCTCAGGAGGATGGTCCGGGAGACCCACCTCAATTTGGATGACCTCATTTACCCCCTCTTTGCTATCCACGGGGCTGGTGTGAAAAATGAGGTTGCCTCCATGCCGGGAATCTACCAGTTGAGCGTGGAACATATTGCTGCCGAAGCTGTGGAGGTATTCAACCTGGGAATCCCGGCAGTACTCATTTTCGGACTGCCCGAAAAGAAAGATCCCACCGGTTCAGACTGTTATAGCCCTGACGGTATCGTCCAGAAGGCGGTGAGGGCAATTAAGGATGAAGTCCCAGAGTTGGTTGTAATCACCGACGTGTGCATGTGTGAATATACAGATCATGGACACTGCGGAGTACTGGATGAGAAGGGGAGTGTGATGAACGATGCCACCATCGAACTCCTGGCTAGAAGCGCCGTGAGCCACGTACAATCGGGGGCCGATATGGTTGCACCTTCCGACATGATGGATGGGCGGGTGATGGCGATAAGGGATGCCCTCGACGAAGGGGGGTATGAAGAAGTTCCCATCATGTCCTATGCGGCAAAATATGCGTCTGCATTTTACGGCCCTTTCAGGGATGCGGCAGGCTCGACACCCTCCTTTGGAGACAGAAAGTCTTACCAGATGGATCCGCCGAATGTGAGGGAGGCCTTACGGGAGGTAGTTCTTGACATAGAAGAGGGGGCGGATATCGTCATGGTGAAGCCTGCCCTCTCATATCTTGATGTAATACGGGAAGTCCGGGAGATGATTGATCTTCCTCTGGCTGCCTACAATGTGAGCGGAGAATTTTCCCTTGTAAAAGCGGGTGCGTCAAGGGGATGGATCGATGAGGATAAAGTGATGATGGAGATCCTAACGAGCATCAAGCGTGCCGGAGCAGACCTGATAATTACCTACTTTGCGAAGGATGCCGCAAAGCACCTGGGGGGGTTGTGATGACGTCTGAGAGCCCCTACAAGGTGGTGGAAATATCCGATGTTACGGAAGTGGAGATAGAAGAATCCTTAAACACATGGACATCCAAGGGTTTCCAGTTCGAGACTATCCACTTTGTCACCCGCGAGGGTTCGAGGAGACCCACGATGGCTTTCCTGGTTTTTACGAGGAAAGAACTCGCTTAAGGAGGGATGAAATGAAACTTAAATTCGACTTGCCGCTGCCGGATCAGGATCGTGTCCGTGCAGAATTTGTTCCCCGGATGGTGGCCAAGGGAATCGATCTCATAATAGCCCTCATCCTCTGGAAAGTTCCCGGGGCGGTGGGCGCCATTGCGGCAATCTTTTATATTCTCGTCGCTGATGGGTTTTCAGGTGGACAGAGCGCAGGGAAGAGGATGGTAGGGCTGAAAGCCGTGAGGCTCGATGGGGAACCATTCGATTTTACCTCCTCC
>CAYSOQ010000328.1:0-2228 GCA_964432685.1 uncultured bacterium | reverse complement strand
ACGATATGCGAGACAGTCGTGTCGACATGTAGAGGACCGAATGTGAAAGCTCTCATCCGGAAGTCTGTGTGAGTTAAATATATCCCGATAACGGGTGTAACCGTCAACGATTACCTCCAGACGACCAACCCTAAAATTTATGCCGCGGGAGACATATGTCTCGAGTACAAGTTTACCCATTCTGCCGATGCCACAGCCCGCATCGTGATCCAGAACGCCCTCTTCTTCGGAAGAAAGAAACAGAGTGCCCTCACCATCCCCTGGTGCACCTATACAGACCCGGAAATTGCCCATGTGGGACTCTACGGGAGGGAGTGCGAAGAGAGGAAAATCCCATTTGAAACCATCAGAATCGATTTTTCCTCCGTTGACAGGGCTGTTACAGATGGTGAGGAAGAGGGATTCCTCAAGGTCCACGTCAAAAAGGGATCCGACACCATCCTCGGGGCGACCATGGTCGCCCGAAACGCCGGGGACATGATCAGCGAAATGACCCTTGCCATGGTAGCCGGAGTCGGCCTCAAAACCATCTCGACGGTAATTCACCCTTATCCCACCCAGGCCGAGGCGATCAGGAAAGCGGGGGACGAATACAACAGGAAAAGGTTTACCCCCTTTCTGCAGAAAGTGTTCAAAAAATACCTCTCCATAATACGGTGAACATGGTTTTTCTTTCCCGGATGAAATTCTTCTCCAAAAAGATCGCATATTTTTTATTCCTCTTGATCCCTCTCTCCCCCCTATTTTCAGGTTGTGCACACAGCCAATCGAATATATTCATGAGGGAAAATTTCGAAAATATTGAGAAATGGAAGCCTTACACCTTCAGGTCTATTAAGAGACATACCCTTTATTCGGCTGTAAGCGATGTATCTGGAACCTTCTTGAAAGTAGAATCGAGAAATTCCGCTTCAGGGATCGTGCTAAGGAAAAATTTCAACGTGTACGACCACCCTTTCCTTCGATGGCGCTGGAAAATCGAGGGAACCTATCAAAAGGGAGACGCCACCAGAAAAGAGGGGGATGATTACCCTATAAGAATCTACGTAATTTTCAATGATGACTTCCTCGGCATCCTATCCCTCCCTCACAGTTCTTTAAATTACATCTGGGCCAACCGACATCTCGATAAGAGAATTATCCCAAGTACCTACACGCAAAAATCGATGTTGGTGGTACTCGAGGAAGGAAATGAGAAGGCCGGGAAATGGGTTGATGAGAAGGTAGACATAGTGAATGACTACAGGAGGGCCTTCGGGGAAAACCCGCCGGTTACGGCAACTATCGGCATCATGGGTGATTCAGACAACACAGGAGAATCCGCCATCTCTTACATCGACTACATCGAAGTGTACGGTGCAAAAGGGGGAGGCGAACCTCAACATTGAGAACTATAAATCCGATAAGAGGATATTAGGAGGTGAGAGGATAAAAGCAATGAATCTCCCCTTACATGGCAAGGTGTTGCAAACATTTATCCTTCTTGGATTCTTCGTTCTTTTTCCCCTTCATGGCACATCCTCTGGAAGTCCGAGGAAGGGGGAGATGGTGCGGGGAACTGCGCTTATCCAGTCCGGCTCCTTCCGGAAGGGGGAGATCCTCGTGAAATACCGCAAGAGGAAGGGTCCCTTCGGAAAGATCCAATCATTCTTCGAAAGCGCCTTCAATAAGGGGGGTGAAATGAGACGGGGGGATCTCTTGATAATCCCTCTCGAAGCCGGTGAAAGCGTGGAAGAAGCCATCTTAAGTGTTCAATCTGACCCTGAAGTGGAATACGCCCAGCCGAACTACATCTACCACACATGCCTCCTTCCAGATGATCCCTCGTTCTCAAGGCTTTGGGGACTCAACAATACAGGACAGAAGGTGAATGGCACCACGGGTACTGTTGACGCGGACATGGATGGAGCCGAGGCATGGGACGTTGAGACGGGGAACCCCTCTGTCATTGTCGCTGTCATAGACACGGGAGTGGACTACAACCATCCAGACCTTGCTAACAATATCTGGCAAAACCCCGGGGAGATACCCGGAAACAGCCTCGACGATGATGAAAACGGTTACGTAGATGATGTTGTGGGGTACGATTTCCAGGATGGAGACAATGACCCCATGGATCCCTTCGGCCATGGGACCCACGTTGCGGGTATCATCGCCGCAGAGGGGAACAACGGGACGGGGATTGCCGGTGTGGGGTGGAATCTTAAGATCATGGCCCTAAGAGCAGG
>CAYSOQ010000327.1:0-2229 GCA_964432685.1 uncultured bacterium | reverse complement strand
GATATATGTCTCGTGGAAACTTGGGCTAATCAATCCTAATGACGACGGGGAAGGGCTTAAAGGCTTCAGTTCCGGGGAGTTCACAGGAGGCGTTCTCGGTGCGAGAATCCGGCCCCACCTTGCGGTGGAACTGGAGGGGGATTACTACGAGACGGACCTGGGATCCCTTGTTTCCCGTGTCCGGACGTCTTTTGCAAACGTTATATTCCTTACAACCCATGGGGCTTTCGAGCCTTACCTCGAGGGAGGATTAGGGTTTTATTTCGCTGAGCAAGATTTTCTAATAAGTCCTGGTTTGGTGGAAACTTCCAGCGGAGCGGGTTTCGGGATTCATTTGGGAGGTGGTTTGAACTTCCGGCTCACCCCGAACATGACACTTGGGGCAGAGATCAGGTGGATGTACGGAGACGTGGATTTCGGAGGGACTATCGGGAGTAGAAATATGGGGGGATTTGCCTACACCTTTCTGTTTGGAACCGTTCTTTAGGAGAATAGGATGAAGATACGGGGAAGGTCAAGGTCACTTTTGATCGGCGGATCGAAGGCCTACGATTTTCAGGAGTCCGCATTTGGAAGGTTCCTGGGAAGGGAGGTGGTGAATACCCCCTTCGGGGAATCCGCCCCTGTTTCCCTCTTTGAAAAGAAGGGGTTCGAGTATTATTTCATCTCCCGCCACGGGGAAGGGGGTTACAATCTCAGCGCTCCCTTTGTCAACTACCAGGCCAATATTTTCGGGGCAAAACTCCTTGGAGTCGAGAGGGTCATCTCATGGAGCGGCCCCGGTATTATCGATAAGTCTCTTTCCCCAGGGACTTTCTTTCTCCCAGACGACCTGATCGATTTTACAAAGGGGAGGAAGAGCACTTTTTTCGCCGGTACCGGCCTTGGGTTCGTGAGGCAGAGCCCCCTCTTCTGCCCGACTCTTGTAGAGATGCTCACAGGGGCTGCAGAGATGACCGGGAGAGAAACCGCCAAGGGGGGAACTTATGTATGTACCGAAGGGCCACGCCTTGAGACTGCGGCCGAGATTCGCATGTTCTGGAAATGGGGGGGCAACGTAGTTGGGATGACCGTTGTTCCTGAGGTATTTTTGGCGAAGGAGCTCGAGATTTGTTACCATCCCATCTGCTACCTCACGAATTTTGCAGAGGGTGTGAAGGACCTGCCTTACAGGGAGGGAGTGCTATTCGAGGGGACCCTTCCAGATGATATGGCGGGGGAGGTGGAAGAGGCGAAGGAGTTGCTTCCCGGGATCTGCCTGGACGCTTTGAAAGAGGCAGATGGGATCGAGAGAAACTGTCCCTGTTCGGTTTCCATGAAGCGGTACAAGGGCGGAAAGAGGGGGAATGAGGAAATAACGGATTGGATAAGGAATATAGTTGATGGTTATGAAAGAGGATGAAATAAAACGTCTGTCGAACTATATTTTCGAATCGCTCCTGCGTCGGGGTGAATTGGTCCTTAAGGCCTCCGAGGATGAGATTATAGAAAAGATATTCCTGGAGATTAAAAAAGATATGGTGAGAGAGGAGGAGTTGGAGGAAGAGGTGGAAGAGATCATCGACAAGCATATGTCAGGAGCGAGCGGTCCCATCAACAGGAGGAAACTATTCATCATGGTAAAGAAAAAACTTGCGAAAGAAAGGGGGGTCATCCTTTAGGAGAAGCTGTGAAACTTTCTGATGACAGGATATCTCACCTTGCCCACATGGTATTCAACAGGCTCTACGACGACGATGTGGTCGATTTCATCGATGAAGAGAGGGCTCTCCGGGTCGTCAAGCGCTCAATCGAGGAGTTCCGTGAGTATTACGAAGAGGTGGATCGAGGGGTGAGATATAAAATTACCTCAATGAAGAGGAAGGTCCACGAGGGTTCCTACGAGTGGGAGATTTTGTACCGGAAGTACCTTGAAGAGGAACTTAATAAACTGAGAAGAACATAAAAATAGTTTCGAGTTCAGTGTTCAGAGTTCAGAGAAAAACAAACAAAACAATAAAAACAGGACTGCCGGTTTCAATCAACCCAAGTGAGGGATTTTGATGAAACATGGCTTGATGAAACGGATAGGTCCTTTCCATTACTGAAACTTACCTTACTTTAACAAGCTCTCAAATACTTTTTCTCTCCTGCCCTGGTTGTTGTTTCGGTCATTAGTATTTTGAATTTAGAATTTGTTTAGAGTTTCGTGCTTCGTATTTCGTGCTTATCCGTTGTTCTCTTTGAACT
>CAYSOQ010000326.1:0-2236 GCA_964432685.1 uncultured bacterium | reverse complement strand
AGGCCTCGGGGACCCCGTTTCGATATGCTATTTGAAACGCGTAGCCTGGGATCATGGAAGATTTGACGTATCAAAGAAATGGAAAAAAATGGCAAGCACAGGGAAGCGGATCGCTGTAGTGGGAAGTGGCCCCGCTGGTCTTGCCGCGGGGAATGAACTTGTTCTCCTTGGTCATGAGGTAACGCTCTTCGAGCGGGAGGCGATTCCCGGGGGTATGATGACACTGGGGATTCCCCTTTTCAGGCTCCCTGAGGAAGTGACCGATTTTGACATTGGCTCCGTGCTCGGCCTGGGACTGGAACTCAAAACAGGCGTCTCCCTTGGCGTGGACTTTCCCCTCGAGGAACTTTCCGCTGATTATGATGCGGTGGTGGTTGCCATTGGTACCATGGAACCGATCCGGCTGAATATCCCGGGGGAGGAGGGACCCGGTGTGTACCCGGGCCTCGATTTTATGATGGATGTAAACAAGGGGAAGTTGACGAATGTCCCGGAGAGGATTCTCGTCGTGGGAGGAGGGTTTACCGCGGTAGACTGTGTGAGGAGTTCAGTGAGGCTCGGCGCGAGTGATGTGAGCCTCGTATACCGGCGGACACAGGCCGAGATGGACATTGAGGAGAGTGAATTGGAAGAGATGGAAGTTGAGGGGATAAGGGAGATCTATCTCTCTTCTCCTGTGGAGGTATACAGAGATGGAAAGGGGGAGGTAGAGGCGGTAAAGTTCGTTCGAAACAAGCTGGGGGAAGCCGACAGGAGCGGAAGAAAGAGGCCTGTCCCGATCCCCGGATCGGAATTTGTCATCGAAACAGAGATGTTGGTTCCTGCGATCGGGCAGCGCGGGGAGGAAGAACCGATCCAGGGGGTACCATCAGGCCGTACGGATGGAGGGATCAGGCTCGAAGGGGGGAATGCCTTTTTCGCGGGTGATTTCAGGATCGGCGCCTCGTCAATCATCGAGGCCGTGGCAGACGGAAAGAACGTGGCTGACCGGGTTCACGTATTCCTCACGGGGAATCGGCCTTTGAGTGTCTCCCTCTCTATCAAAGAGATGCCGGGACCCGGCACCGGGAGGGAGAGGTCCGATGACTTCATAGAGCGCCAGCACATGCCTACACTCGAACTCAAGAAAAGGTTTCACATGGAGGAAGAGGTACAACTCGGGTTCGATAAAGAGGCTGGAGCCCTTGAAGGAAAACGGTGCTACCTGTGTGACCATGATTATCAGATCCACATAGACCGCTGTATTTACTGCAGCGCCTGCATCGAAGCGATGCCGAGGAAGTGCATCCTCTTAGCAAGTGACGTGGACGTGGATGATGAAGGATCCCTGAATATTACCGAGGCGGAAACGTGGGAGGAAGTCGCTGCAGTGGTGATCGACAATGTGGAGTGTATCCGGTGCGGAAACTGTATAAAGGCCTGTCCCGTAGACTGTATCTCGGTGGCGAACATGAAGGTATTTAATGAGAGAGAGGAGTAGATGGGTACGCGGAAATTCGTGATCATAGGGGCCGGTGTCGCAGGAGTTTCTGCAGCTTTGGCTATAAGGGAAGAGGATAAGGATGCGAGTATTACCCTGGTGGATGAGGAGGTTCATTTCCCCTATTACCGGTACCTCCTCGGAGATATTCTCATGGGGAAGAAAGGGGAGGAGGATATTCTCATCCGGGATTTAGAGTTCTACGACGAGAACAGGGTGAAACTGAGGAAGGGGCAGAAAGTTCTCAGCATATCTGTTGAGGGGAAATATTTATATCTTTCGAATAACGAACGCCTCTCGTTTGACTGTCTGCTCGTCTCCGTGGGGAGAAGGGAGGTAATTCCCCCCCACCTCAGGCAGTATGCACACTGGCTCTACCTTTTTTCCACCCTCGAAGACGTAAGGAAACTCAAAGCCGCTATCCCCAGGGCGAAACGGGCAGTGGTAAGGGGGAAGGGGTTCAATGCGCTGGAGCTCGCACGGGTCCTGGTGAAATCGAATTTGGAAGTTACCCTCGTGACACCCGATTCCCGCCTCTGCTACACGTCCCTACCCGATGAGGAGAATGAGAAACTGCGAAATCTTATAGAGGACGCGGGCATCCTAGTTAAAGAGAAGGAAGACATTAACAGGATTGTGAAGTCCGGGACAGATGATTACAGGGTTGAACTACTATCGGGGGATGAAATTTCCGCAGAGATAGTCTTTGCTTCTGGAGGATTCTTGCCAAAAATGGATTGTATGAGAAATTCAGGT
>CAYSOQ010000325.1:0-2239 GCA_964432685.1 uncultured bacterium | reverse complement strand
CTCGTACTTTCTCGCGTAAGTAATGGGAATCTTGGTGATATGTGAGGGGTCAGGTTTAAATTGCAATGGGGAGGATCTCCTTCTTGATGGGACTATTCGCCCTCTAGGGTAATCTGATCTTTGTATATTTTATAAAATTTCTTAATCCTGCTGTTTTGTTCCCAGTCGACAGATTTCTCAGTTTTCTTCTTCATTTGTAAAGAAATCCCCTTGAGGTCAGACGTATCGGCAATAATGTGGGGTGTTAAAAAGAGGAGAAAATTGACTTTCTCCGTGTTTTCCGATTCGAATCGGAATAACCACCCAAGAAGTGGAATGTCTCCCAGGAGAGGGATCTTGGAAACATTCTTGAAGGAACGGGTCTGCATGAGTCCTCCAAGAACTATAGTCTGCTCAGACTTTACGATAACGCTTGTTTTCGCACTCCTCTTAGTAGTTGTTGGCCCCACGAGGTTCGGGTCGAGGTTGCTCGTTCCCTCCTTGATGGCGGAGGACTCCTGATATATGTCGAGTTTGACATATTTGCTTTCGTGGATCTGTGGGGTCAGGCGGAGTGTGATTCCCACGTCCTGCCGATCTATTGAATTGATAATATTTGCAAGGTTTGTGGAGTCCCTCTGCTGGCTTGTAATGAAAGGTACATTTTCTCCCACTATGATCTCAGCTTCTTCGTTGTCGGTGGTGAGGAGATGGGGAGTAGCGAGAACGTGAACGTTTTCCGCCTGCTGAGCGGCACGGAGGATAGCGGTAATGGCTGGGATTTCAGTCCCATCCGGTAGAATCACTCTTCCTCCGATTACGCCTGCAGTGAGCCCTTCCCCGGAGAAGAGGAGAGGGTTCCCCTGGGCTAAGGAAACGAGAAGGTCGTTGATGTTGCCCGTAAAGTTGTAGTTGCTCCCCCCGAAGGCAGCACTATTGCCCGTGGGCTCGAAGGCCCCCCGGTATTCCACACCCAGGGCCTTGTTATCGGTAATGTTTATTTCCATAAGGGCTGCTTCCACGTAAACCTGGCGCCTCTTGATATCCAGTTTTTGAATTACCCCAACAAGTGTGTTGAAATCGTTCGGTGAGGCCACGATAATGAGGGAGTTAGTAGCTTTGTCCGCTGTGATCTTTATCGCCCCTTCGAATTCGGGGGAGATAATGCTCTTTATGTTTGAGGGGCGGCCCCTGGTCGTCTTTTGAGTTTTTCCTGAGGTTCCATTTATCAGTTGGTTTAACACGGCGGCAAGTTCCTCTGAATCGGCATTCTCAAGATAAAAGACATTAATTTTCCCAACGTTTTTAGGTGCCGGAATATCAAGTCTGCTGATCATACTCTCGATTCGACCGATCGAGTCCCGCGGTGAGAGGACAATAAGGCTGTTGGTACGGGTGTCGGATATGAATTTGATCCCCTGGAAGGCACCTGAAGAGGAGCCCCTTTTACCTTTGTTCCTTCTCCCTGAAGCGCGTACAGAAACTGAACCTCCAAGTGCATCGAAGAGTTGAGAGAGGATGTCGGTCACTTCTTCCACCGGTGCATTCTTCAAATGGTACAGTCTTATCACCTGGGCCGCCTGGTCTATATCGAGTTCGGAAATAATATTCTGTATCCTCGAGATGTTCGAACCCCTGTCTATAATGATGAGTGTATTTGAAGGTTCATAAGAAGAGAGTAACCCCTCCTTGGAAACCAGTGGGGCGAGGAGAGTGGCCGCTGCCCTTGCTTTTATGTTCTTCAAGGGGATGAGCTGAGTGATAAACTCATCCGATAGGCTCCCCCCTCTCCTGGTATAGGTTTTTAAACCTTCCTGCTTCGCCTGGCGAAGGGGAACGATCTTTACCATTTTCCCCTGTTCTACCGTGGTGAAACCCTTCACCTGAAGGACAGATACGAAAACCCTGTAGGCCTCTTTGACTGTTATCTTCCTGGGTGACACGATTGTAATTTTTCCCCTCACCCGTTCGTCATAGATAAAATTTTTCCCCGTTATTTCGCTGATAAATTTGATGAGAGCAGAAATATCCACATCTGTGAAATCCATGGAGATACCTGCAAACTTGTCTCCTCTGTTACCCCTGGATGAGGCTACACGATTTGGACTGGAGGATCCCTTCGAACTTATCCCTTTCCTGGGGGATTTCGATCCTCCAGCCGGGAGTTTATCACTATTTCCAGCACCAGGAGTAAGAACCCTGTCCTTTTTTTTCAGGATATTGTTATTCCCCGGCATGGAGGACATCCCCACCCTGTCCG
>CAYSOQ010000324.1:0-2240 GCA_964432685.1 uncultured bacterium | reverse complement strand
AAACCAGTTCCCAGAACAAAACATCTCAGGGTTCTTGATTTATTCTGAATTCAGAATTCTGAATTCGGAATTACAATCAAAACATTTTCGGGTTTCGTGCTTATTCGTTGTTCCTTTGAACTTTGATCTTTGAACTTTGAACACCCAGGTATTTAAGTCCCCGTATTTTCTCGGAATTCGGAACCAGGAATTAGGAACTCGAAACTCAGAATTGGCCGGCTCTCGTCGGACGTTGTTCGTCGGACGTAGGACGTGTCACTTAGGACGTAGCACCTTTCCTTTTTTCAACAACACAGTAAATCCCCCCTTCTTTCAGGCCAGGGGCAAAGCAGCCGTTACACGATATACAGCGCGCCATGGACTCGTCTCCATCCATCCACCGGGTGACAAGGTGAGGTTCCCTGATAAAGGGCCTTGACAGGGAGAAGAAATCTGCATGGTCAGATTCAAATATATCCTTTACCACCGATGGGGATCTCAGGCCGCCCACGAGGATAACTGGTGCATCAATATCTCTCTTGATTCTTGCCGCATACTCGCGGTGGTAAGCCTCTTTCTCGGGACTGTTGATCCCAGTCCTTGCGGGAGACCTTTCTCCTGACGCAGGGGTCCCTCCCGAGAGTTCGATCCCGTCTATTCCCTCTTTGTCGAGCATCTTTGCCACTTCCCGGGATTCGCCAGCGGTAAACCCCCCTTCCTCAAAATCATCGGAATTCAACTTGATAAAAACCGTATAGTCTTCTCCTACTCTTCTCCTCACTTCCCGATAGACCTCCATAAGAAACCCTGCCCTATTCTCGATGGAGCCGCCGTACTCGTCCTCCCGCACGTTTGCGAGAGGAGAGAGAAACTGGCTGATCAGGTACCCGTGGGCTCCGTGAAGCTCGACTCCGTCGAATCCCGCTTCCTTCGCCCGGCTAGCTGCATCTCCAAAAGATTCCACGATCTCCCCGATCTCTTCTTGTGTGAGTTCCCCGGGAACGGCACTGTAGCCTGGAAGCATCACGGCGGAGGGAGCCAGCGGCTTTTCGCCTGTAAGATTCCCGTCCGCACGGCCTCCCGCGTGGACGAGCTGGCAAGCGATCTTGCCTCCCCTCCCGTGAACCCTACCGACCATTTCTTTTAAACGGGGCAGGAGAGCATCATCATGAATTCCCATCTTTCCCGCCAGTTGCTGGCCGTCTTTCCTGACGAAAGCATATCCGGTGATAATGAGCCCAACATCACCGTCAGCAAGTTCCTCGTATAGGGAGATAAGCTTTTCCGTGGGAGCCGATGTCCCGTCACACATCCCTTCCCATGTAGCAGACCTGACGAAACGGTTCTTAAGTATGATGTTTCCAAGAGCACATTTCTCATAAAGCCTCTCCATTTCATTCCTCCCAACGTGATATAGACGTCCGAAGTTCTACGTCTTACGTCCGACGTCCTATTTTCCTATTTTATAAGAATCAGGAATGGGGAACTCGGAATTTATTAAAATTGGGTGATCGTTTCTCTTTAAAGGCTCTTAAGCCCTCTTTTGCTTCATCTGTCCCCCAGAACTGTGCGAGGAATTCAACTCCCTCCTCCATCGTGGGACGAAGCATCCGGTAGAAGACATTGTGAGACTTTTTCGCCGCGGCAAGGGCGGAGGGGCTCTTGTCGAGGATCTCTTTAGCGAGTGCCAATGCCTCTTCCCGGAGGCTTTCCGGGGGGACCACCCTATTTACGAGGCCCAACTCAAGTGCCTGGTGGGCAGTTATGGGGCGGCAGAGGTATACCATCTCCTTCGCCCGCTTCTCACCAATAATCAATGGTAAGAGCTGTGTCCCGCCGAGGAGGGGAGCGGACCCCACTTTGGGGCCTGCCTGGCCGAATTTCGCCCCCTCCGAGACAACCGTCAGGTCACAGGCGATGTTGATCTCGTTGCCCCCACCGATGCAGTATCCCTTCACCGCGGCAATAACCGGCCTGGATACGCCCCGTATTGCATCGATCATTGAGAGGAATAGCTCTAGAAAGGTTTTCCTCTCTTCGTAAGTCCCTTCGGCAAGAGCACACATCTCTTCAAGGTCTCCCCCCGAGCAGAAGGCCTTTCCCCTTCCGGTTATGACAATCACCCCAACGTCCCCATCCCGGCCGCCGTCAATGATTGAATCCCTTAGTTCTCTTAGCAGTTCAGATGACAGGGCGTTGTATACATCCGGCCTGTTCAGGGTGAGAAAGAGGACCTCCTCATATTTCTCCTTGATTAAAAG
>CAYSOQ010000323.1:0-2255 GCA_964432685.1 uncultured bacterium | reverse complement strand
CCTTCTCAGGCACTTCCTCCTTGGCAGGTTCGGCAGCATCCAACCTCTCTTCTTTCTTGACAGGTTCCGCGGGCTTCACCGCCTCTTCCTCTCTGGCCCGGCCCACTCCTCGCCTCCACTGGGATTTGAGAGCCTGAAGTTCGATAATGTCTCTTTGGAGCATGTCATCAATGGAAGGAGGTAGAGGAAATTTTCCCTTGATATCCCTTTCATATACGGTGGTTAAGAACCTCAACACATTCTCGTTGAGACCCAGGATCCTCTCCAGTTCCTCAACCACACCCCGCTCCCCGTTGTAGCGGAGAAAATAGTAATCACCTCTAAGTTTCTTTTGAATGCGGTAGGCGAGCTTCCTGTTTCCCCACTCTTCCCTGTCGACGATCTGTCCGGAAAACTTTTCGATTATTCCATCGAGGCGTGTAATAAAAGAGTTTCTCTCATCTTCCTGCCATTCGGTATCAAAAATAACGGCAGTCTCATAGCTGTTCATTAAATCACCTCCCTTTGGATTTCAAGCCCCTGGTATCCTCTACCGGGAGCAAGGAGCAAAATAGTCTATCCCTGATAGGGACCTTCCGAATTGTAATAGTTCGCAGCTTTTTCCAGCCCTTCATTGAGAAGAAACATTATAGCATCCGCAGCGTGTCTGACCCCAACAAAAAAATTTTCTTCCATCCCGGGCGAAGGTGGCATGAGAACATATTCTGAAGGATCCACGTCTCCAGGGGGCCTCCCTATACCTATCTTCACCCTGGCAAAATCGGGTGAACCCAGGCCTCCTATAATAGAAGCAATCCCCTTGTGTCCCCCCGCTCCACCGCCCACCTTCACCTTGATTTTCCCTAGTGGGATATCGAGGTCATCGTGTACTACAGCGAGAGACTCCAGAGGGAAGGAAAACTTTTTCCTGAAATATTTAACTCCCTTCCCGCTTAAGTTCATGAATGTTTCCGGTTTCCCAAGGAAAACCTTTTCCCCTCCATGAAGCTCAAAAGAACAGTAGGAAGTGCTCCCCGAACTCCTGTCAAAACTTTTCCCTTCGCTCTTGGCAATAACATCTACCGCCATGTATCCAGCGTTGTGAAGGGTATTCCCGTAGGGGAACCCTGGATTGCCCAATCCAAAGACAAAGAAGGAGAAACTCTCCTTCCCCCGGGGTTTAATCCTCTTCAGTATCTTCTTCAGAGCCCTCAGGCTCTCCCTCCTCTAACGCTTCTTCTTCCTCTGGAACTTCCTCTTCTTCTATTACGATTTCCTGGACGGAAACGATGGGGATTTCCAGGTCGTCTAACGCCTCCACCCCTTCCGGCATGGGAATATGTTTCATATGAAGAACATCTCCAATTTCAAGTGAAGTAACGTCGACGGTGAAAAAGGAAGGGATCTGGCCAGGGAGGCATCTGACTTCGATGCTCCGCCTGATAACTTCCACCTGTCCCCCCATTTCAACTCCCTTCGCTTTCCCGGTGAACTCGAGGGGAACATCCACAACAGTCTTCTTAGTGAGATCCACCTCGAGAAAATCCACATGAATCACCCAATCCTCAACAGGGTCGACCTGGTAGTCTCTCACAATTACAAAGATTTCTTCCCCCACCTCACCGATCTTGAGCTTAATGAGAGTGGTACCTGAAATATCCCTCAAGTACTTTTCCGTAACCTTCGTATCCACGCTGAGTGACCTGGATTCCCTCCCGAGGCCATACAGAACAGCTGGTATCCTCCCAGCAGAACGGAGCTTTCTCGCAGCTCCTTTTCCGGTCCCCTTCCTCAACTCAACATCCATATCATATGCAGACATTTTACTTTTCCTCCGATATGGTTAACCAGTTTTTGTGAATCATACGAACAGAGAACTTATGGAATCGTGAAAATGTATCCTTTTAATCGCCTCTCCAAGAAGGTTACCCACTGAAAGCACCTTTATCTTTGGACAATCATTGCCCTTATCCGAGATTGGGATCGTGTCTGTCACCACTACCTCGGTAATGGCAGAATCATTGATCCTGGGAATCGCCGGTCCCGTTAGAACTGGGTGGGTGGCACAAACATTCACCGTCTTGGCGCCCTTTGAAAGAAGCGCTTCCGCTGCCTGGCAGACTGTCCCGGCAGTATCAATCATGTCGTCAAGGATGACCGCAATCCGCCCCTCAACTTGCCCGATGATGTTCATAACCTTCGCCACATTGGGCCCTTCCCTCCGTTTGTCGATGATTGCAAGAGAAGCGTTCAACCTCTTTGCGATCGCCCTGGCC
>CAYSOQ010000322.1:0-2257 GCA_964432685.1 uncultured bacterium | reverse complement strand
CAGGGATTTCACTGTCCTGCGCGATGTCGATGACTTCTTCACCCCTATCCTCGAGCATCCTCCCAAGGGGCTTACCCACCTTGCCGTAGCCGCAGACGATAACATGGTTTTTCTTGTCCGTTTGTGTTTTAGGCAACTTGAGCACCTCCTCGATTTTATTCCTCACAATCGCTTCGAACAGCGACTGGACGCTCACGAAGGCTGCCCCCACACCCGCTAAGATCACCACGATATCCAGGATTTTCCCGGGCACCGTAACGGGAATGATGTTCCCATACCCGATGGTTGTGACGGTAACGAGGGTGAAAAAGAAAGAGTCGAGGAGGCTTGTAACCCCCTCTTCCAGATACCAGAATCCGAATGTACCCCCGACTATTACCACACATAGGACGGCGATACTGAGTTTGAGGCGCAGCCGGATACTGTCTTTCCCGATGTCGACCAAAGATTCTCCGTGAGAAGATATTTCCTGCCAACATATAATTCATCGTCATTCATGGCAAAATTATTAAGGCATTTCCGCTATTTTCCTTACTTTTCACCACTTTTGGATCCATTTGGTTCCATTCGATGGTAAAATTCTCCTGAGGTCACCTTTCATCTCAACTGTAAATGGATACATGATGGAAAAATCGTGATAATAATAACGATACCCTTTACACTGAGAGGCGCGAAGTGGGTATGCAAGAAGAAAAGATACTGGTTTTAGACGGAGCCTGTGGAACGAGCATCCAGGACAGGGAGATACTTCCCTCTGCTTGGGACATATACGAGGGGTGTAACGAGTACCTCAACCTTTCCTGTCCAGAGTCGATCACTTCCATACATGAGAGTTTCCTCGATGCAGGGGCAATGATTATTGAGACGAACACCTTCGGCGCGAACTCCATTGTGCTCTCCGAATACGGGCTGCAGGACCGTACCTGCGAGATCAACAGGGCTGCCGTGGAAAATGCACGGAAAGCCATAGGTAAAAGGGAAGGCAGGTACATTGCGGGCTCCATAGGGCCCACCACTAAACTCCCCTCCCTTGGCCATATAACAGTGGAAGCACTCGAACAATCCCTCCTGGAGCAGATGAGGGCGCTCCTTGAATGCGGGGTGGACTGTGTGATCCTGGAAACGTGCCAGGATATACTTCAGGCCAGGACAGGAGTAGTCGCAGCCTTCGAACTCATGGAGGAGATGGGAGTCCATGTTCCCCTTATGGTATCTGTCACCATCGAACAGCAGGGAACCATGCTGGTGGGTACTGATATCGCTGCGGTGGTAGCCAACTTCGAGCCCTTTCCCCTATTTTCACTGGGCCTGAACTGCGCGACGGGCCCTGAAGACATGCTCTCCCACATCCGGTACCTGAGGGACCAGTGGCCCGGAAGGATATCCTGCATCCCCAATGCGGGGATACCCGAAATCTTAGGAGGTGAGACAAGGTATCCTCTTGTCCCGGAAGCCTTTGCATCCAGGATGAAGGATTTCATCACGAATGAAGGGGTCTCCGTAGTGGGTGGTTGCTGCGGGACCACCCCTGCCCATATCAAAGCGCTCACAGAAGCTCTCGAAGGTGTTGAGCCCTCCCACAGGGAGGTGGAAGTGTGAAACCCTCCACCGCGAGCCTCTATCAGGCTGTACAGCTCATCCAGGAGATCCCTCCACTCATTATCGGTGAGAGGGCGAACCCGAACGGATCGAAAAAATTCCGGGAATATCTCCTTTCAGACGACTACGACGGCTGCCTCTCAATGGCCCTGGAGCAGGAGGAACGGGGGGCTCACGTTATCGATCTCTGTGTTGCCTACGCAGGAAGGGATGAGAAGAAGGACCTCCTGGAACTGGTGAAAAAGTTTTCCGGGTCGCTCAAAGCGGGGCTCATGGTCGATTCCACGACTCCCGAGTGCATCGAAGAATCCTTGAAAATCTATCCGGGCAGAATGATCATCAACTCCATAAACCTCGAGGATGGTGGGAAAACCCTTAAACGGATCTGCACCGTGGCTAAAAAATATGGCGCGGCCCTCGTGGCCCTCACGATCGATGAAAATGGGATGGCCATGACAGCAGACAGTAAGGTGGAGGTAGCGAAGAAAATCTATGAGCTCGCCACAAAAGAGCATGGACTGCGTCCGCAGGACATCCTCTTCGATCCCCTCACCTTCACCATCGCCTCGGGCGACGAAAGTCTCCTTGATGCGGCGATAAATACCCTGGAGGCGATTCGGAGAATTAAGAAAGAAATGCCCGGAGTCCTGACAGTTCT
>CAYSOQ010000321.1:0-2264 GCA_964432685.1 uncultured bacterium | reverse complement strand
GAAGTAATTTCCAGCCCAGAGGTTTTTCCGAAAAGTGTTCCCTCGTGTACCACCACCGTGTCGGCTCCCAAACCCCACCTGTCAGGATGGCGCCGGGCTACTTCCTTTGTCTTTCCAAAGGCATTGGCCAGAACAATCTCACGGGGATTTTCCCCGTAGACGATCTCGTCTTCGAATGCACTGGGGATTACAGAGAAGGATATTCCTAGGAGTGATAGGAGCATTTTCCTGCGGGGAGAATTCGATGCAAGAATAAGGCATTTATTCTCTTCCATACAGTTAATCATTGTACTGGAATTCCTTCTCTTCACAACATTAAATTTTTGAATATTTCCGGTCATCCATCTCATCATACAGTTGTGGCGGGACAGCAAGGGGATTATAATCTGATACCGGGGGAAAAATGACAGTCACGATTCTAGACTACGTAATAATCGGTCTTCTCTTGTTCTTCTCGGTCCTGGGATTTCTCAAGGGGATGGTGAGCCAGCTTTTCTCCGTGTTTGCTCTCATCCTGGGCTTCATGGGGGCGAGGTTATATTTTTCACAGGCCCAGGAGTTCATCGGCCTTGGTTCCTTTTACGGCCCCATCGTCGGGTTTCTCCTTACTTTTCTGGGGGCTTTCCTCCTGGTCAAGATGATCGGGGTCGGAATAGAAAAAATATTCAAAATCGCAAAGTTATCATTTTTTAACCGTTTCTGCGGGTTTCTCCTGGGGCTTCTTAAAGGCCTCGTTATCTGCACGGTTTTCGTATCCGTTCTCCTCGTTGTCTACCCGGAGGGGAAGAGGATGGTGGAGGTGTCTCCCTCGGCGAGCTATTTCTTCAAGGCAGGTAAGGAAGTGTACCGGTTTCTCCCGAAGGAAATAAAAGACAAGTATGAAAATCTCCAGAGTGAAAAGTCTAAGTGAAGAAGAGGTATCTCTTTTCCCAATCACTTTGAAAGAAATCCTCAACACAGGCCCTGATGTTTCCCGGGATGTCCCGTTTCGTGTTCATTATGTAAAGGAATCCTTCCATCCCGAAAATTTCTCTCTCGATCCTCTTCATGGAGAGCTTCAGTCCGGATCGGGCGAAAATGTCCGTTTCCATGAGGGGAACGAGTTTGTCCTTCATCCTCAAGTGGGTGTCGTTTATGAATATTGCAAAATCGGGGCGAAGCGAGGTTATGCGATTCAGGAAATTGCGCATCTCACTCATCTCTATATGCTTGGGGGGGGAGGTTTTTGCTTCCAGATAGAATAATTTCCCTGCCGCCAATCCTATGATGTCGAAGTCCCCACCCGATTCGATCCCTTCGAACTTCACGCCCCAGGTTACATCAAACCCCATATCTTCCAGGATAAGAGATAGGGCATACTCGAAGGTGTCCCCAATACCCGTAATATCTTTGAAAGAAAAAGAGTATGTCCCCCCCGGTACTTTTGTTACCAGCCCCAGCTCTAAAGAAAGATCCATGTAGGTTTCTATCCTTTCCCTGTCTATGAAAGGGCCGAACCGCTCTGGATGGATCATCTCCCTGAAAGAGATTAGATCTCTAAGAAAAATCCGGTATGAATATGATTGAAAAAGCTGGTTGAACTGATCCACTGCTGGCCCAGTCCCCAGATGGTGATGGATCGTTCTCCCCGCGGGTTCTTTCTGGCAGACTCTCAAACCCCGTTGCCTGAGAATCCTCAAAACAGGAGGTTCGTCTCCTTTTTCCAACTTATCCTTCTTGTTTCTTCTTTTTTCCGTGGAGAGCCTTCTCGCTCGTTTTTATCGCACAGAGATCAGCACACATGGTGCAAACTTTCTCATCGCTGGGTAGAGATGAGCCCCTGAGGTCTCTCGCCCTATCCGGATCGATGGAAAGCCGTATTTGCTCTTCCCAGTCAAGGTTTTTCCTGGCCCGGGCCATCCGATTGTCCCAATCGATTGCACCCGGTATATTCCTTCCCACATCGGCGATGTGAGCTGCAATCCTGGCAGCGATTACCCCTTCTTTGACATCCTCAACTGTTGGGAGCCTCAGGTGTTCCGAAGGGGTTACGTAACATATGAAATCTGCCCCGCTCATTGCAGCGATTGTGCCCCCGATTGAGGCAGTTATGTGGTCATACCCGGGGGCGATATCAGTGGGGAGGGGACCTAGCACGTAAAATGGGGCTCCATGGCAGATACTTTTCTGGAGTTTCATGTTGGTCTCAATCTGGTCGACGGGCACATGGCCGGGGCCCTCGATCATTACCTGCACACCCCTTTCCCAGGCCATGAGTGTCAATT
>CAYSOQ010000320.1:0-2266 GCA_964432685.1 uncultured bacterium | reverse complement strand
AAATCTTGAAAACCTGCTCGGGAAGAAGGTCCTGAAAGATGTGGTGTCTGCGTGGTAGCAGGATTACTCTTCGAGACACGGTGGCCGCATTCGGCAGCTCAAACATAAAGAACCGATCTCCGGTCGACCCTCCTGCGGGGAGCAGCTCTTGCGCTTGTCACTACACCGCTGGGCCTTGAGGCGAAAGTCTATATGGTGAAAGTCAGTTACCATCAAAAACCTTATAGGCGCGTGATGATGGAAACATGGGGGGCCTCTGTAACTCCAAGCCCCAGCATAGATACCAATGCGGGGAGAACTATTCTCGAACAGGAGCCGGATTCTCTCGGGAGCCTTGGTATTGCCATAAGCGAAGCAGTTGAAGATGCTGCTACGAGGGAAGACACCTCTTACGCCCTGGGGTCGGTTCTAAACCATGTCCTCCTTCACCAGACCGTCATAGGGCAGGAGTGCAAAGAACAGATGGAAAGCGTGGGAGAGTATCCCGACGTGGTGGTTGGCTGTTGCGGCGGTGGAAGCAATCTTGCTGGAATTGCCTTTCCATTTCTGGGTGAACAATTGAGGGGAGGAAAGGGGGTGGATATAGTTGCTGCGGAACCCGCAGCCTGCCCGACTCTCACTAAGGGGATATACGCATACGATTTCGGTGATACTGCACAGCTTACCCCTCTTACGAAAATGTACACCCTTGGACACGACTTCGTACCATCGGGGATTCATGCGGGAGGCCTGAGATACCATGGAGACGCACCGCTTTTGAGCCAGTTATACAATGAAGGGTTTATCCGTGCCAGGGCGTACCACCAGAACGATATCTTCCAGAGTGCGCTCATTTTCTCGAAGAGTGAAGGGATCATACCTGCCCCCGAATCAGCCCATGCAGTTAAATGTGCCATAGAAGAGGCGCATAAAGCCGATGAGGAGGGGAAGGTTAAGACAATTCTCTTCAACTTGAGTGGCCACGGTTTCTTCGACCTCGCCGCATATGATGACTACCACTCGGGCAACCTCCAGGACTTTGAATATCCAGAGGATAAGGTAAAAGAATCACTATCGAGACTGCCCCAGATCGATCTGTGATTTCGAGGGGGGAATGTGTTCAGGGTGAAAATCTGTGGAATTACCTCTCTTACAGACCTCGAATTGGTTCACAGATTAGGGGCTGACGCCGTGGGTTTCAACTTTTACCGGAAGAGTAGCCGGTATATAGATCCTGAAATGTGCAGGGAAATACTTGATTCATTTAATGGAACTATCAAGGTAATTGGTGTGTTCGTGAATGAGAGGGAAGAGGTGATTCGTCAAGTGGGGGATCTTCTTGACCTGGATGCTGTCCAGTTGTCGGGTGACAGGGAAATTGAAGAGAAGGTTGTTGTCCATCGCCCAACGATACGGGTGCTCAGGCTCATTGGTCCTGCGGACATTCAGAAAGCCACGGATGATCCACATGATTGGATCATGTTCGATTCTAAGTCTCCCGGTTTGTACGGGGGAACTGGTATGCCACTGGATATTAGCCTCCTTGAACTTAACGAAATGCATAGAGATTACTTTCTGGCGGGGGGACTTCATCCAGGGAATGTGGCGGAGGCGGTGATGCGGGCAAAGCCCTATGGGGTTGACGTTGCCAGTGGAGTTGAAGAGTATCCCGGGAAAAAAGACCCTTTGAAAGTGAAAATATTCATAGATGGGGCCAGGGAGGCTTTGCTCGTTGAGTAGAAAGGGTTATAAAAAAAAGCCTGACCGATTTGGATATTTCGGGAAGTTCGGGGGAAGGTATGTGGCTGAGACCCTACTTCCGGCTCTTAATGAACTCGAAGAGCATTTTAAAATACAGATCAGGGATCGCTCATTCCAGGAGGAACTGGCAGCGCTTTTGAGGGATTTTGCCGGGAGACCCACACCTCTATATTATGCCCCGAACCTGACGGCGAAAGGCGGTGGCGGAAAAATATTCCTGAAGCGTGAGGATCTCTGCCACACTGGTGCCCACAAGATCAACAACACGATTGGACAGGGGCTCCTGGCAATGAAGATGAGAAAGAAGAGGGTCATTGCGGAGACAGGGGCCGGACAGCATGGGGTCGCCACAGCAACAATCTGTGCAAAACTTGGAATGGAATGCCAGGTTTATATGGGCGGAGAGGACATGAAGAGACAGGCCGCCAATGTTCACCGGATGAGCCTTCTTGGCGCAGATGTAGTCTCAGGTGACTCGGGGTCAATGACTCTAAAAGATGCAATGAATGAAGCAATTCGCAACTGG
>CAYSOQ010000319.1:0-2267 GCA_964432685.1 uncultured bacterium | reverse complement strand
TGAAGTTGAACACCTGGTTGCAAGAGAACGGCTACCTGCGCCTCGAGGAGGGGGTACGGATTACCCGCGATGATATGGTCGCCCTCGCAGAGAGGGACCCTGCGGCCAGTACCCCCTATGAAATACAGTTCATGCCGGCAAGGGTCCTCCTTCAGGATTTCACAGGTGTACCCGCAGTAGTTGACCTTGCAGCAGTAAGATCTGCACTGCTTTCCCTGGGAGGAGACCCATCTCTTGTGAATCCAGGGATTCCAGTTGATCTGGTGATAGACCACTCCATACAGGTGGACCGATTCGGAACAGCTTTTGCCTTCAAGAGAAACGAGGAAGCTGAGTTTGACCGGAATAGGGAACGTTACGAACTCTTGAAATGGGCACAGATCGCCTTCGATAACTTCAGCGTTGTTCCTCCGAACACTGGTATTTGCCACCAGGTTAACCTCGAATTTCTCGGTAAAGTGGCAATGATTTCCAGGAAGAATGATGGCTCTTATGTTTACCCGGATACACTTGTAGGGACAGATTCCCATACGCCAATGATCAACGGGCTGGGAATCCTCGGATGGGGTGTAGGGGGGATAGAAGCGGAAGCGGTCTTGCTGGGCCAGCCCTACTCAATGGTAATTCCCCAGGTAGTGGGCGTTCAGCTTACGGGGAAACTTTCTTCAGGGGCCACCGCAACGGACCTGGTACTCTTCGTCACGGAAATTCTGAGAAAGAAGGGAGTGGTGGGGAAATTCGTGGAGTACTTCGGCCCGGGAGTCCCGAGCCTCACAATTGCAGACCGGGCAACCCTCGGAAACATGACCCCTGAATATGGAGCTACCGTTGGCATATTCCCGGTAGATGAGAAGACAGTGGGATATCTCAACCTCACGGGCAGAACTGAAGAAGCAACCCTCGTGGAGGAATACTTCAAGGCCCAGGGGCTCTGGTACGATCCCAATTCCCAGGAATCCTCTTATACTGAAGTGGTGGATGTGGATCTCTCGGCCATCGAGCCAAGCCTTGCGGGCCCGAAGAGGCCCCAGGATCGTTTAACCCTGGGGGAGGTGAAGGAATCCTTTTTCAAGCTTTTGGAAACAGAGGGAAAAATTGACGATGAACTTCATGACAGGATTCACCTGGAGTGCTGGCTCGACGAAGGAGGCTGCCTCCCCGAAGAAGAGATGGATTCGTCCATAGGGGAGGTTCCAAGGGACGTATGTGTTCCAGTGAATGGGAGCGATGGAAGCACCTACTATCTCTGCCACGGGTGCGTGGTAATCTCCGCAATTACGAGCTGCACGAACACCTCCAACCCTTCGGTTATGGTTGCGGCGGGTCTCCTGGCAAGAAATGCAGTGAAGAGGGGGCTCAAGCCGAAACCCTGGGTTAAGACGAGTCTCGCCCCGGGATCGAAAGCGGTTACGGAATACCTGATTGATGCAGGCCTGATGCCCTACCTGGAAGCCCTCGGCTATCACGTGGTAGGTTACGGGTGTACCACATGCATCGGAAACAGCGGTCCCCTCCCGGGTCCAGTGCGCGAGGCAGTCATGAATGAGGATCTCGTAGTTGCGTCGGTGCTCTCTGGCAACAGGAACTTCGAGGGGCGGATCCACAATCAGGTGAGGGCCAACTACCTGGCGTCCCCCCCCCTGGTAGTGGCATACGGTATCGCGGGAAAAATTACTCTCGACCTATCTCAGGATCCCCTCGGTTACGATACTTCTGGCGAGGAGGTCTACCTGAAGGATATCTGGCCTGACAGGAGTGAGGTGGAGGAATTAATCAGCAAATTTGTAACTCCTTCCAAGTTCCAGGAATCCTACTCGAATGTGTACGATGGAAGCGAAGGCTGGAATATGATGAAAATCTCTACTGGGAAAAATTACTCATGGACCGATTCATCCACTTACATAAAGGCCCCCCCTTACTTTGATGGGGTAACCAGTGATGTTGGAGTGATCCAGGATATTTTGGGAGCAAGGGTACTGGCGCTCCTGGGGGATTCGGTAACCACAGACCATATTTCGCCTGCGGGGGCGATTCCGGAGAAGAGCCCGGCGGGCCAATACCTTCAGGAGGAAGGGGATTCTAAAATTTTGGCCGTGACTGGTACAATTTCTTCGATCGACGTGGATCAAAAAAATCAAAAAGTAATCCTTCTTAAGAGGCCTTCAGACAAGGCAGGGGTCAGTTGCACCTTTACCAAGGCAACAAATGCCCATACCGAAGGCATGGAGCTTGGTCAAATGATTACAGTAAAAGGTGTAATTCGGTCA
>CAYSOQ010000318.1:0-2268 GCA_964432685.1 uncultured bacterium | reverse complement strand
AAAAACGTAGGGTTTTTAATATTATAATCTTTAACATCAATCCCTTCATAAAAAGTATTTTCAATATAACTACCAATAAAAGTATAAACTAGCCCATTTTCCACATATTTTATTTTATTGTTCCCTAAATCTGCGAAATATAATTTTATTCCATCAAAATATATTCCCATAGGACTTAAAAGCCCATAATTGTTTTTATTTATTCCTTCACCAGTATTTATTGGATTCAATCCTTCTTCAACAAATACTTCTTTTAAACCGTTAATAACACGATAAATTTTATTGTCATTTTTATCTGAAATAAAAAAAGTCTTATTAATTCCTGTAAAATATTTTTCTAATTGACCTAAGAATATTATTCCTTGGTTTTCCGTGAAATAAACTTCATTGATTAATTCTAGATCTGTTGAAAATATAGATCTATCAGAGGCCAAATAATATAAAGAACCATCAACATAAAAATCTATTGGTGTGGGTATAGGTTTATCTTTAAATTGATCTCCTTGTGATATTACAGAAACATCTTTTAAATCAGTTACCTTAAAGGATTTGTAATAATTATCTAATTTAATTAATTTTGAATTACTCAAATCAATAATGAGTATTGATCCATTGTAATACTCCACTTCCGCCGGGCCATTGAGTTGAGCATCCCGGGCATATGTCCCATCGGCGCTATCACCTGGACCTCTTCCCCCTGCGATAGTGACCACCCACCCTCTTGGGACCATTTCAAGGAGAACATCTTTATTCCCTCCATCCTCTATTGACACACCGTAGGTGAATCCCCGGGCGACTAGAGTGCCCCCGCTATCGTACTCATCCACCTTTATCACCCGGTCCCTTCCAAGGGGGATCCCTCCGATCGTGGCGCTTCCAGATGACCTCTTGAACCGGTATTCCCTGCTGGAAATATCGGACCCGTATATTCGCACCACAATCGAGTCGTCATTTTGGATAATAGAAGGGTCAGCGCCCGATGTAAGGGAAAGTTGGAGATTAACCGCCCCTCCCTTCCCACCTCCCCCGCAGGACACCATGAACAGGGAGAGAAGAGCCGCGAGAAACCTTAAGAAAATATTGGGAAAACCCATAAATGGGAAGATATAGGACGAATTCATCCCTGTCAATACTGACCTGGTTTTCTCCGATATCTTTCTATTTATTTAGAAAAAAAGAAGCGGGCCTAAAAGCCCGCTTCTTCTCGAAAAGATAGTTTCGTCAACAATCGAAATATAGCATGAACTCAGCGGGATGAGGCCTTGTGAGGATCTCTTTGATTTCGTGTTCAACCTTGTATGAGATCCACGTCTCGATCACATCAGGTGTAAAAACGTCTCCCTTCAGGAGAAATTCATTGTCTTTTTCCAGTGCCGTTAGGGCTTCCTCGAGGGACCCCGGGGTCTGGGGCACTCCTGAAAGTTCCTCAGGAGAGAGGGAGTAAATATCCTTGTCGAGAGGATCACCCGGATCGATCTTATTCTGAATGCCGTCCAGCCCCGCCATCAACAAGGCTGCGAAGGCCAGGTATCCATTACATGAGGGATCGGGAGTCCTGTACTCGAGGCGCTTCGCCTTCGGTGAGGGGGAATACATTGGAATCCTCACAGCAGCCGACCTGTTCCTGCTCGAGTAGGCCAGGTTTACTGGAGCCTCAAAACCGGGGATGAGTCTCTTGTATGAATTTATGATGGGGTTGGTAAATGCACAAATTGCGTTGGCATGTTTCAGAATCCCCCCGATGTAATAAATGGCCATTTTGGAGAGACCGCCATATTCCTCGCCTGCGAAGAGAGGCTCTCCTTCCTTCCAAAGGGACTGATGAATATGCATTCCTGATCCATTATCATCGTAAATGGGTTTCGGCATGAATGTGGCGGTTTTACCAGACTGCCACGCCACATTCTTAACGATGTACTTGTACCACTGGAGGTTATCCGCACACTGAACCAGGGGAGCAAACCTGAGATCAATCTCCGCCTGTCCACCGCAGGCCACTTCGTGGTGTTGACATTCAACCCTGATACCGACACTCTCCATTACCCTCACCATCTCATCCCTCAAATCGTGGTGCTGATCCGTGGGGGAAACGGGAAAGTACCCCTCCTTGTAACGGGGTTTGTAGCCCAGGTTAGGATTTTCATCCCTCCCTGTATTCCACTGCCCCTCTACGGAGTCTATCTGGTAGAAAGTATAGTTTTTCTCACATGAATACTTCACGTCATCCAGGATAAAAAACTCTGCCTCGGGCCCGAAAAAGGCCGTGTC
>CAYSOQ010000317.1:0-2270 GCA_964432685.1 uncultured bacterium | reverse complement strand
AATATTAGCAGCTTTAATAAATTCTTTTCCGCCCATCAACGCCAAACCTCGATGGCTGTGTCTGGGCATGTTTCCGCACAGATAGCGCACCCTGTACAATCCTGGGGCCTCGAGAAGACTGCGGTATAGTAGCCGTTAGAGTTGATAATGTCTCCCATGTCGATACATTTCCTTGGGCACATGTTTATGCAGAGTTCGCACCCCTTGCATCTATCAATGTTGGTTTCAATAAATGGCGCAGTTTTCCTGCTGCTGGCCTGTTCTTCACACATCTTCAATGTCCTCTTCAAAGTAATGGTTCGCTTCCATGTATCTTACAGTTTTTGTGGCCGTACGGACGATGAGAGAATGTGTTTTAGCGCCTCCTTTGAAAAAACGGATACCCGTCAGGAGTTCTCCATCAGTCTCACCAGTAGCAGTGAACATCACCTCTCCCCGAGCAAGATCGTCGGCATTATATACCCGTTCGATATCGGTGACTCCAATCTGCCTGGCCCGTTCTACTTCAGCCCTGCTCCTCGGTTTAAGGATACCCTGAAGCTCCCCTCCCATACACTTTAGCGCGGCCGCAGCGAGGACTCCCTCCTGTGCGCCCCCAATTCCCATCAAAACGTCAAGCCCGCTCCCCTCCTTCGCCGTAGCGATGGCAGCCGCGACATCACCGTCTGAAATCAGACGGATCCGTGCTCCCGAGTTTCTCACTTCCTTGATCAGTTTTTCATGCCTCGGCCTGTCAAGTATGACGACTGTGATATCTTTCACACGCCTTCCAATAGTCTCAGAAATAGAGTGGAGGTTTTCAGTAGCGGTCTTGTTGATGTCGATTCCCCCCCTGGCCCTGGGCCCGACGACTATCTTGTACATGTAAGTGTCTGGAACATGAAGGAACGCCCCCTGGTCCCCCAGTGCAAGGACTGAAAGGGCGTTCGTCCCTCCAGTTGCAACGATAGTGGTTCCCTCAAGAGGCCTGACTACCAGATCGAGCACCGGGGCTTCTGCACCCCCGAGAAGTTCTCCTGAGTAGAGTATTGGTGAATCTTCCTCATCCCCCTCCCCGATGACGATCTTGCTCTTGAAATTGAGCCTTTCAAGGGAAGCTCTCATGGCAACTACTGCGACCATATCTGCCTTGACGCTGTCCCCTTTTCCCATGTACCTCGCAGCTGCAAGAGCAGCATTTTCAGTTACCCTCACAGCCTCCAGAGCGTAATTACGGTCGAGCATCTCTCACCCTCTTTAATACAGAAATAATTTCTTTTGGCGGTCGAAGGACATTCCCTTCGCCATCTGTGAAAACGTGTTCAGTCTCCCCAGATGTGAGGAGAATATTCTCTTTTTCGATCCTGTAAGCAAATTTCACCCGAACACCTTTCAAATCTTCTATTCCCGAAAAGATATGGATCTCATCATCATACCTTGCCGGCAGGAGATAGACGCATTCAGCCCTTCTCACCGGGAGGTGAATGCCTCTGTCCGCGAGGTTGCTGTAGGGGAGGCCCCATTTCCTCATGAGTTCAGTCCTGCCAACCTCGAACCACCTCAGGTATCTGCCGTAGTAGGCAACCCCCATCGCATCGGTATCACCGAAGAGAACCCTCATTGTGTGGACCTTTTCCATGGATCACTCCTTGATAAGCAGGCCCATGAGTTCTGTCCCCTTGGCCACCACGCATCCGGTTTTATCCGCCTCATCTTCTGAGTAGCCTGACGATTGGGTGTAAGAAGAAACATTTACATCCGGGGAGGGATAGATGAGGAATGGAACCGGCTCATTGGCATGGGTCCTTATTTCAACGGGAGTGGGGTGATCAGGAAGAAAAAGCACTCTAATGTCATCCCCTCCTTTAATCCTTTCAAGAAGTGGGCCGAGTATGTGTAGATCAATCTTTTCGATGGAATCTATTTTCGTCAAAAAATCTCCGTTGTGGCCTGCCTCGTCTGGAGCCTCAACATGCACCAGGACCATGTCACTTTCTTCCAGTTGGTCAAGGCACGCTTTCCCTTTCCCTTCGAAATTAGTATCTACGTACCCGGTTGCACCCGTAACTTCGATCAGGCGAAGCCCCAGATATCTTCCTATTCCCCTTACGAGGTCCACTGCGGCAATGACAGACCCTTTCAAACCGAAAGAGGATTCGAAAGAGGGTAGATTTGGCGCCTTTCCCTGCCCCCAAAGCCAGACTGATGTGGCAGCAAGTTTCCCGGTGCGTATCCTCTCAATATTGACGGGGTGTTCTTTCATTACACCTTCGGAAATCGCCATTATTTCT
>CAYSOQ010000316.1:0-2276 GCA_964432685.1 uncultured bacterium | reverse complement strand
ATCAGTGTAGTATCAGCGGTTACCACATAAGGGAGGCCGGCTCAACAGCAGTGCAGGAACTCACATTTACAATTGCAGACGGTATAGGATATGTAAAGGCGGGCATCGAGGCAGGGCTCGATGTAGACAGTTTTGCTCCAAGACTTTCTTTCTTCTTCAATGCCCACAATGACTTCTTCGAAGAGATTGCCAAGTATCGTGCCGCCAGGCGGATGTGGGCAAGAATAATGAAAGAGCGGTTCCATGCAAAGGATCCAAGATCATGGAAAATGCGCTTCCACACCCAGACTGCGGGATGTTCCCTCTCTGCACAGCAGCCGATCAATAACGTTGTGAGAGTTACGATCCAGGCATTATCAGCTGTCCTCGGAGGAACCCAGTCACTCCATACAAATTCCATGGATGAGACTCTCGCACTGCCCTCCGAACAGGCTGTTACTGTTGCCCTGAGGACGCAGCAGATCATCGCAGGGGAATCAGGCGTAGCCAACACCATCGACCCCCTCGGGGGATCTTTCTTTGTGGAGTCACTCACCGACGAAATGGAGAGGAAGGCCACCAAGCATATCGAAAGAATTGACGAAATGGGAGGAATTATAGAGGCAATCCATCAGGGATACCCCCAGCAGGAGATAGGTAAGGCGGCATACCATTACCAGAGGCTCATCGATAGTGGGGAAAAAACATTTGTAGGTGTCAACAAGCATATCATGGATGAAGAAGTTGCAATCCCTACTCTGAAAATAGACCAGGCAGTTGAGGGGGACCAGGTGACACGCCTTATGGAGGTAAAACTTAAAAGAGACAACAGGAAGGTCAGGACACTCCTGGACGGGATACGGGACTGTGCAAATGGGAATGAGAACCTCATGATTCCCATACTGAACGCCGTGAGGGAATATGCGACACTTGGTGAGATCTGCGATTCCCTCAGGGATATCTTCGGGGAATACAGGGATCCCGCATACTTTTAAATTTAATTATTGGAGGGTAACCATGGGAGGAAGGGCGAAGGAAAAGGTGGAAGGGGGTGTCAAACGTCGCGTGCGGATTCTCATAGGAAAACCGGGGCTCGACGGACATGACAGGGGGGCAAAGATCATAGCCCGGGCGCTAAGGGATGGGGGGTTCGAGGTAGTATACACAGGCCTCCACCAGACCCCTGAGATGATAGTTAATGCTGCAGTCCAGGAAGATGTGGACGCAATAGGCCTTAGTGTCCTCTCAGGTGCCCACAACTATCTTCTCCCAAGAGTGATTGAACTCCTGAAAGAAAATAAGGTGGAAAGGATCAAAGTGTTTGGGGGAGGGATAATCCCTGACGAAGACATTGATTCTCTAAAAGATGCAGGAGTCGACATGATCTTCACTCCCGGAACACCATTACGGGACATACTCGAATACGTTCAGGAACATATCCACCCGAGAGAGTAGGAGGAGATACCCATGCGTGACGTATACATGGTTGGGGGGGGTGTGAGCAGGTTCCAGAAGGCCAGGCCCGACGCTACGTTTCAGAAGATCGTCAAAGAGGCCTTCGATTACGCAATGGATGATGTCCCGGGCTTGGAAAAGGAGATGATCGACGGGAGCGTGGGGTCTTACTTTTCCGATCACTTTACCCGGCAGCTTATGGCTGGAATCATGGTGACAGACTACCTTGGCCTATGCCCGAAGCCGAACAAGCGGATCGAGGGTGGCGGGGCTACCGGGGGACTTTGTTTTCAGGCAGCATGGGAGGCAGTCGCATGCGGAAGGATGAATGTGTGCCTGGCCTTCGGGTTCGAAATTATGTCCCATGTCCAGACCTGGAAAGGCAACGAATTCATAGCCCTCGCCTCAGACACTAATTTCGATTACCCCGTTGGGGGTTTTTATTCAGGCTACTACGCCATGATGGTAAACCGTCACATCCATGAGTTCGGCACTACTTTAGAACAGATGGCTATGGTTTCTGTGAAAAATCACATGAACGCTATTTACAACCCCTATGCACAGAAGCGGCGTAAACTCACAGTAGAAGACGTGCGGAATTCTGAGATGGTGGCCTACCCCCTTACTCTTCTCGATATTTGCTTGATGTCTGATGGGGCGGCTGTTTGTATCCTGGCCAATGAAGAAATGGCAAAGGAGTTGACGGATAGGCCGGTGAAGATTTCAGGAGTGGGAACTGGTACCGATACCATGAGGATGGCAGATCGTCCCCGGGGAGACGGACCTCTTTTCCCCTGGGAAGAGGCGGGAGACTATAGAGACCTCGAATAGCCAGAGCTGCC
>CAYSOQ010000315.1:0-2286 GCA_964432685.1 uncultured bacterium | reverse complement strand
GGATAGGAATAGAGGCACTCAGGTAGAAGGACTCGGAGCGCATATGGTCACGAGTGTGTCCTGAACTTGAGTTCGATGGGGTGAGGGTTCAGGTAGTACTGGCCCGCCAGGTACTCCTGGCCATACCTTCTCACGTAAAGGTTCGAAAGCGTAATCGGGACAATGAGGGGAACGAGCCCCCTTCTGTAGTCGCCGATGATCTCGAGCATTTCCTGCTTCTCGTCGGCGCTCAAGGTCTTTTTAAAGTAGCCGAGGATGTGGTGGAGCACTTTCGCATTCTTTGCGGGGGTGCTTTTCCGAGAAAGTGCCTCGAGGAGGAATATTTGATAGGTGTCGAAGAGCTTAAGGGGGGGATATCGTTTCCCCTGGGCTACGAGTTTTCCCATCCTCCTGTAGTGTTCGGGGCTGTGGGATAGGATCAGAAGCTTGTGGCGTGTGTGAAGCTCCATAAGGTTTCCCCTCTTCTTCCCATTTCTCATGCACTCACGGAAACGCTTAAAAGTGAAGATCCTCTCTATGAAGTTTTCACGGATCCCTGGGTCGTGGAGTCTCTCATCGTCCTCCACGGGGATCAGGGGAAAGCGCTCCATGAAGAAACGGGCGAAGATTCCAACTCCCTGTTTCTTCGCCACCCCGTCTGCGCCAAAAACACTGATATGTCTCATTCCACTGCTGGGAGACTTGGTCTTGAAAATAAAACCGCATATATCCTCTTTCGTAAGTTCCTTAACCCGTTTATTGGCCCACCGGCTCATCCTCCGAGTGTGGTCTACACCCGTGCGGGTCGTGATTAGCCTCGGAGAGTGAACGTCTCCGGAAAGGCGCATCGACTCCCTGGGTGTGGGGAGGCCGCACTCAACTTCAGGGCAGACGGGAATGTAGTCGAAGTAGGCCCCCAGAGTGTCCCTCAAATACCTGTCGAGCTTGTGCTGGCCGTCGTGTCGTACCCGCTCACCCAGCAGGCAGCTGCTCACGCCAACCCTGATCTTTTCCCCTTTACCCATCCCTTTCATCCGAAATGGTTCCTCCTGCCCATGAGGCATCCCCCGGATAGAGCGATTCAGCCACGGGCGCTTCTCCAACCCCTGGCCCGGGGCTGTCAAGTGCTTTTCGAATGGCATCACGGCAGGAGAGCAGCTCCTGGGGGACAAGTTCTAAAATCCCATCGTTCTCGCATACTGCCCTGTTCCTCAACCCCTCAGCCAGGGGCCTGGCAATGTATGAGGGGACGGGCGTCATCAAATGGATCCAGTAGGAACTCAGCTTAGAAGTGAATCCGGGAACGGGGAGGATGATACGCCTTGAAAGGCCCGCCTCCTTCGCAAAGAAGGCCATAAGTTCTCTGTAAGTGACCACTTCCGGCCCTCCGATATCGAAGGTGTGATCCGCAGTGCCGGTAACCCCCAGGCATCCCACAAGGTATGCAATCACGTTGCTGATAGCGATGGGTTGTGACTCGGTCTGCACCCAGTGGGGAGTTAACATGAAGGGCAGCCTCGTCACCAGGTAGCGCAGTATCTCGAAGGAAGCGCTTCCCGCTCCTATGATCATGGCCGCACGCAGAACCGTGGCAGGAACAGGGCCCTCGAGGAGGATCTCCCCCACTTCTATCCGGGACCTCAGGTGCCTGCTCAGGCTGGGATCCTCCTCCCCCAGGCCTCCCAGGTAGATCAGCCGGGAAACTCCAGCATCCTCTGATGCACGAACCATGTTGCGGGCGCCAATCCTGTCTGCCTCGACGAAATCTTCCTGCCCTGGATCCATAGAGTGGACGAGGTAGTATGCTACGTGGCAACCTGCTAAGGCTTTCCCCAGGGATCCGCCATTTAGCACGTCCACCTCTTTCACCGAAACATGTCCATCCCCGGCCCAGATCCTCCCGCGAAGACTCTCCTTTTGGCGAGCGCAGGCCACCACACTGTGCCCCTTATCCAGGAGAGCCGGTACTAGGCGGTTTGCAACGTATCCGGAAGCCCCCACCACTGCAATCTGCTCCCCATTCTCTTTAGGAAAAATTCCCCCCCATTCTTTCATTCACCAGCCTCCAATAAACCCATGGGGTAGGGCCCTGACCCCTTTACTTCACTGATCAGATCTGGGATGCTCCTCCATCTGCCACCACCTCGGCTCCTGCCAGATATGAAGAGTCTGAAGAAGCCAGAAAGAGCGCCACCTTTGCCATCTCCTTTGAGCTGCCGAACCTTTTCATTGGGTTGTCTTCCGCGATTTCCTGCCTCATACCGCTTACCGCTTCCTCTGGTAGACCCAGGCTCTCGTAGGGTCCCT
>CAYSOQ010000314.1:0-2301 GCA_964432685.1 uncultured bacterium | reverse complement strand
AATTGCATTAAATTCTGGCAACAGATTATAGGATTGAAAGACGAACCCCACATTATTTCTCCTGAACCTGGCAAGTTCCTCATCCTTCATTGAGAAAAGGTCCTTTCCTCTGAAGGTCACTTTCCCCCCTGTAGGCCTGTCGAGTGTCCCTAATATCTGGAGAAGAGTCGTCTTGCCCGCGCCCGAAACACCCACAACACCAAGGGTATCCCCCTCACTCATTTCAAAACTGATCCCGCTTATGACGGGAAATGACACTCCTCCCTTCCTGAACGACCTGGTTAGCTCTTTGACCTGTAGGAGGGGAGAATTATTCATATCTCAATGCCTCCGCGGGGTCTACCCTGGAAGCCTGGAAAGCCGGGTAAAGGGTTGCAATGTAACATATGAGGACAGAGACTACCCCGATAACACCGAAGGTGAGGGGATCCATCCTCACAGGCAGAGTGGATATATAGTACACATCGCTGGGAAGATGGATAAACTGATACCGATCAAGTAGTTTACATCCTATGTATCCGAGGAACAAACCTATCCCCGTACCCACGAACCCTATAATAAGGCCCTCATTCGAAAAAATCTTCCAGATACTCTTCCTCCTCACTCCCATGGACATCAACACTGCGATATCCTTGGTTTTTTCCATGACAACCATGATGAGCGTAGAAACGATATTGAAGGCCGCAACAAAGATTATCAGGGCAAGAATGATGAACATTACCACTTTCTCCAGTTTAAGCGCAGAAAAGAGGTTTCGATTTGATTTCATCCAGTCTCTCCCGATATAGGGAAAACCGAGTTTAGACTGAATCCTCGATGCTATAGATCCCGCATCGTAAATATCCTCCACCTTCACCTCCACTCCTGTTACCGTATCCCCAATATTAAGGATCCTCTGGGCATTTTTTAAGCTCACATAAGCAAATGAAGAGTCAAAATCGTACATCCCTGATTCAAAAATTGCCACCACACGATACCTGCCTACTTCCGGCAATGGACCGAAGGGAGATATACCTCCAGTTGGTGCCATCACCTCTATTACGTCACCGGTAAAGGCACCAATAAGATTTGCCAACTGTTTCCCCAGAATAATTGTGGAAATATCCCCTCCTTTATCTAAAAGGTCGAGGGAACCCATCCGGATAAACGTGGCAAGGTTGGATGTAGTCATCTCTTTTTTCCAGTCTATTCCTCTGAGGATCGCCCCGCTTGAACCCCCGTTCCCGGAGAGTAGTACCTGGGAGTAGACGTAGGGAGTCGCTGAAACCACACCTTTATCTTTTTCCACGTTCTTTACGACAGAACCGTACTCCTTGATATTCCCCTTAAGTGACAACACATGAATATGAGCTGTAGTCCCGAGAATTCGGTCTCTCAGGTCTTGTTCAAAACCACTCATGACCGAAAGGACCACCACAAGTGCGAACACCCCGAGGGCCACCCCGGCCATCGATATAAAGGTGATAATTGAAATGAACGTTTGTCTCCTCTTCGCTTTCAGATATTTCAAGCTCACGAAGAGTTCAAAGGAAGACAATATATTACCTCCCCTTTTCCTGCCGTAAGAGAGGAAACAGGATCACATCCCGGATTGAAGCGGAGTCAGTAAGAATCATCACCAGCCTGTCGATACCGATACCCTCCCCTGCAGCTGGAGGCATCCCGTATTCAAGGGCGCGAATATAATCTTCATCCATCCTGTGAGCTTCCTCATCCCCCTTTCTCCTCTCCTCGAGCTGCATGAGGAAACGCTCCTTCTGATCCAACGGATCGTTGAGTTCCGAAAAAGCGTTTGCAATCTCCCTCCCGCACACATAGAGTTCGAACCTGTCAACGAGGAAGGGATCAGTGTCATTTTTCCTGGAGAGTGGAGAAACCTCAAGAGGATACCCGTAAACGAAGGTTGGTGACTGTAATTGATCTTCTACTTTCTCTTCGAAGATTGCAGTAAGGATCTGGCCATTCGAGGAGGAAGGAAGAATCTCAACGGAACAGTCATCTGCGAGAGACGACAAGGCCTCTTTCTTATCCAGCTCCTCTACGGGGGCATTCAGATATTTTGAAACGGCCTCTTTCATTGAAATTCTTTCCCAGGGAGGGGCGAAGTCAATAGTATTCCCCTGGTACGCCACCTGATTGGACCCGCATATTTCCTCCGCTAGGGAAGAGATCATCTCTTCTGTGAGATCCATGAGATCCCTGAAGGTGGCATAGGATTGGTAGAATTCGAGCATGGTAAAGTCCGGGTTATGTTGAGTAGATATCCCCTCGTTCCTGAAATCACGAGTCATCTGCTCGATA
>CAYSOQ010000313.1:0-2313 GCA_964432685.1 uncultured bacterium | reverse complement strand
AATTCCCTGAAAAAAAGTTCCGCAGCTTTAAAAGCGATGTTTTCCCTCCCGCCAGGGACATGATACCTGCCCCTGCAGGAGACTGCTATTCCATTTTCCTTCTTTGCCAGGAAAACTGTATCGAAGAGGGTAACAGGGAGCATGAGACTCGAAATCTCATGGTACCCATCATCTCTCCTGTCAAATACATACAGGTATAGATTGATTTTGGCGGGGGCAAGGATCTTGAGGTCATATGTGCCAGTCACGTGATTATCAAACGTTGTTTTTTTTACCCATATTGGTACGTTCCCACCCCTTTGTCAAGACATTTCCAGGGAATTCCCACTATCAATAATGTTGAACCTGACCTCGTCACCCACCCGGTCTGCCATAACGCGGGACCCTTCCGGTATCTTCCCATCGAGGATCCCGAGCGCCAGAGCATCGAGGACATACTTCTTAAGAGCCCGCCTTAAGGGGCGCGCACCGAAGACTGGATCCCAGCCGACATCTACGATAAACTCTTTGCAGGATTTGCTCATCTCGAGGGATACCTTCCTCTCGCGCAAAAGAGTATCCACCTTTGAAAGTTCTATATCGACAATATTGACGAGATCCTCCTTCGTGAGGTTCCTGAACAGGACGGTCTCGTCCACCCTGTTGATGAATTCAGGCTTGAAATGCCTCTTCACCTCGTCAAAAACCATCTCGCCCGCCTTTTCGAAATCTTTCAGGGACCACTTCTGGATGATGGAGCTGCCAATATTCGATGTCATTATTATAACGGTGTTTTTAAAGTCCACCGTTCTACCCTGATTGTCGGTCAGCCTCCCATCATCCAGTATCTGGAGCATTATGTTGAACACATCGGAATGAGCCTTTTCTATCTCATCGAAGAGGATTACCGTATATGGTCTCTTCCGCACCGCACCGGTTAGCTGGCCCCCTTCCTCGTATCCCACGTACCCTGGAGGCGCGCCGATTAGGCGGGAAACGGAATGTTTCTCCATGTACTCGGACATATCGATTCTCACCATGGCAGCCTCTTCGTCAAAGAGGAATTCTGCGAGAGCCCGTGCAAGTTCCGTCTTTCCCACTCCAGTAGGGCCTAGAAATATGAATGAGCCGATGGGCCTGCCTGGGTCTTTCAACCCTGCCCTCGCCCTCCTCACCGCATTTGAGACGAGTTCCACCGCCCTGTCCTGTCCCACCACCCGTTTTTTTAACAATTCCTCCATTTTCAGGAGCTTGCTCGTCTCCGCTTCGAGGAGCCGGGTAACGGGAATACCCGTCCACTTTGCAACAACTTCGGCTATGTCATCTTCCGTAACCTCTTCCTTCAGGAACCTCTTCCCTTGGGAAAGTTCTTCTAGATCATCCTGTGCCCTGGAAAGTTCCTGTTCCAGGCCGGGAAGGTCACCATAATTTACACGTGATGCTCTTTCCAGGTCCCCCTCTCTCTCGGCAACCTGTGCTATATTCCTCGCCTCCTCGATCTTCTCTTTGATAATACCAACCCGGGCAATAGTTTCCTTCTCCACCTTCCAGCTCTTAAGGAGTCCTTCTTCCTTCGTTTTCAGTTCCCCCATTTCCCCCCTTATGCGTTCAGCACGCTCCTTAGAAGATTCATCGTCTTCCCTGTTGAGAGCCTGGAGTTCGATCTCAAACTGCATTATCTTTCTCTGAATCTCGTCTATCTCCCCCGGGAGGCTTTCAATCTCGATCCTGAGCCTGGATGCCGCCTCGTCCATCAGATCGATCGCCTTGTCGGGAAGATACCTGTCTGAAATATACCGGTGGGAAAGGGTGGCTGCAGCGATGATGGCGGAATCCTTGATCCGGACCCCGTGGTGAATCTCGTACCGCTCCTTGAGCCCCCTGAGTATCGCGATGGTTCCCTCCACCGAGGGTTCCTCTACGAGGATCGGCTGGAACCGCCTCTCCAGGGCAGAATCTTTCTCGATATATTTCCGGAACTCGTCTATCGTGGTCGCCCCGATGCACTGCAGTTCACCCCTCGCGAGGGGGGGTTTTAGGAGGTTGGAGGCGTCCAGCGCGCCTTCCGCTTTCCCTGCCCCCACCACAGTGTGGAGTTCATCGATGAAGAGAATCACTTCTCCCTCTGATTCAACTATTTCCTTGAGAACCGCCTTCAACCTGTCCTCGAATTCTCCCCTGTATTTTGCCCCCGCAATCAAGGCACCCATATCAAGGGCAATCACCTTCTTCCTCTTCTGGGATTCAGGTACATCACCCTCCACGATCCTCCTTGCAAGCCCCTCGACGATTGCCGTCTTCCCTACCCCGGCTTCCCCTATGAGAACCGGGTTG
>CAYSOQ010000312.1:0-2328 GCA_964432685.1 uncultured bacterium | reverse complement strand
CTAAGCACGAAACTCTAAACAAATATCAAATTCAAAATACAAATGACCAAAACAAAAGCATATTATATTTTTGGTTTGTTTTGAATTTTGGTCATTCGGATTTGTTTCGGATTTAGGATTTAGTGCTTCGGATTTGATTCACCGGGAACTGGGAACTATTTCTGATTGATGGTAGTTCCGAATTCAGAATTCTGAATTCCGAAAAAAACCGGAAATTTGCCATGCTGTTGTTTCGGGTTTCGAGAGAGATTTTTCTCTGAACTCTGAAGGCGGAACTCGGAACTGTATTGATTAGTTGTCCTACGTCCGACGAAAACCGGTTTTATCGTATAATCATAATATGTCAAGAATGAAGACAATCCCTGTGATTAAATGGGCTAATACTCCTCTGGGAGAAATCCCAATAGTCGATACAGCTCTTACCTTTACCGATCGGCTGGGTTTCTTGAAAATGCGTTTTGCCGTGGGAAGGATGGACTACACTCTTTCCCCGGGACTCTACGGGACCGGGAATCCTCTTCCGGAATCCCCTGTATTCGTGACATCCAATTACAGAATGACCTTCGACATCCTCCGTTCTAATCTTTCGGGGATAGACTCTTGGATCCTCGTCCTCGATACGAGGGGGATAAATGTCTGGTGTGCTGCCGGGGAGGGCTTTTTCGGGACGGATGAACTCCTGAAACGGATTGATGCCGTAGGCCTCTCTAAAGTAGTCTCCCATAGGACCCTGATTCTTCCCCAACTCGGGGCTCCAGGGATTTCCGCTCATGAAGTGAGGAAGGAAAGCGGATTCACTGTCAAGTATGGGCCGGTCGAAGCCCGGGATATCCTCCGGTTTCTGCAAGGGGGGATGGAGGCTACTGAGAAGATGCGGAGGGTTACATTCACAATGGGACAGAGGATAGCCCTTGTCCCTGTTGAACTCGTAACGGCTGCCAGGTATCTTGTTCCTGCGGCCATATTCTTTCTCCTTTTGTCGGGGTTTTCAAAAGGGGGGTTTCATATGGGGAGAATCATGGGGCCAGGGATTCTCAACATGTTGCTCTTTGCAGCGGGCGTCCTGGCAGGCGCGGTTGTGGTACCCCTCTTTCTCCCCTTCCTTCCCGGCCGCCTTTTCTCGGTCAAGGGCGCCATAGTGGGGATCCTTTTCACGTCGCTTTTCGGATTCTTTCTGGGGGACTACCATCGTATTTCCGGATCATGGTTCAGCGGTATATCCTGGTTCCTCATCATCCCCTCCCTCGGCAGTATCATGGCTATGAACTTCACGGGATCTACTACCTTCACGTCTCTATCCGGGGTGAGGAAGGAAATCAGCCTCTCCCTTCTCCCTCAAATCGTAGTGATGGCCGGCGGGTTGATCCTGTGGGTTGTGGGGAGGTTCGCATGAGGGGAGGGCTTAGATACCTGGAGGGTGTGGTTTCTCTGGAATATGATCCCGAGAAGTGTACTGGTTGTGCCATGTGCACACATGTATGTCCCCACGGGGTCTTCGAGATGGGAAAAGGTAAGGCCAGGATATTAGACAGGGACCTCTGTATGGAATGCGGTGCGTGTATGATGAACTGTCCCGTGAAAGCGATACAGGTTGAACCGGGGGTGGGCTGCGCCTATGCTGTAATCAGGGGAAGGATCCTGGGAACGGGCCCCGATTGTGGGGGTGGGGACAAAAAAGAGTGCTGCCAGTGACATAGGAGGGTATATGGGGAACAAAGTGGATGGGAAAATGGTAATTGAGTACATAAGGAAGATGATTGAAGGAGAGTTCCCCCATCCCAGGGTTGCCGACCTGATAGGATTCCGCCTCGATTCCGTCGATGAAGGGGAAGTGGTGATTTCACTGGAGGCCAAAGAACATCATTTCAACCCCATGGGAACTCTCCATGGTGGGATAATTTGCGATATTGCGGATTCAGCCATGGGAATGGCCTTTGCCACGACCTTGAAAGAGGGAGAAACCTATGCGTCAGTCGAGTTGAAGATGAACTTTGTCAGGCCTTTCTGGACGGGCAAGCTTCTGGCCAGGGCCAATGTAGTGACAAGGGGAAAGATCGTAGGGATCGTCGATTGCGAGGTGGCTGATGAGGGGGGAAAGTTGATTGCCCGGGGTTCGAGCACAATGATGGTTCTCGATGGGGAACGGGGAGAGAACCGGGGGATTGGGTGAGGAACAACAAATAAGACAGTTCCGAGTTTCCAGATCCCAGCTAATCAAATCCGAAGCACTAAATCCTAAACTACCTACCTGTCTACTCTACTCGTTTCAATTAACACAAGTTTCAATCAACTGATGTTTCAACTAAAGATGTTTCAAGAAAATCAAAA
>CAYSOQ010000311.1:0-2331 GCA_964432685.1 uncultured bacterium | reverse complement strand
GCCCTTGGAGTTGCAATCTCTAAACCTGAGAAAACAGTTTGGTGTATTGAAGGGTTCTTTCCAAGCACTTCCTTGAGAAGCGTGGTGACACCAATTATTAGTTCCTCTTTCTCCTTTTTAGTCGCCCCCTCTTTCGTGATCTTGATGTTTACATAGGGCATATCAACCTCCTTTCGAATCGTTACTGGTTCCCCCTGCGCCGGACATGGGGACTGGAACTATTTCTCCCAGAGTACCCGGTAGTCCCCCTTTCGGATGGTGACTTTTTTCTGGTCCATCAGTTCCATAAGGGGAACCGAATATTTCCTCGTGGTGCCGGAAATCTCTTTGAATTCACTTATGGTGATTTTCTCCTTTTCTTGCAAAAAAGTGACCAGTTTTCCCTCCAGATCAGCCACCGCCTCCTTGGAAAAGTAATAATCCCGGCTCCTGTAAATAATCCCGGATCGCACAAGCCGTGCGAGTATCTGGCCTGCCTCCTTCTCTGGCGTACCTGCTTCCCCGGCCACCTCTTTGACAGTAGGCCCCGTAAACCCCTTTTCCCGGATAACATTCAGGATTTCCTCTTCAAATATTTCCTTTAGATGAACCCTCTCCTTTTTCGCTGACGCTGGGAGGTAGCCCTCCCCTGTTAAGACCACAGTCCCGTGGTCCAGGAGGATTTTCATGGCATGGTTGGCGAGATCTTCCGGTACTGATTTTTCAATCCTGGCTCTCGCTTCGGCAAGGCTGAAGCCGTTTCTCGCCCCTTCTCTCTCTGCGAGTCCTGTGAGTGCACTATGGAGGTCCCTGCATGCTTTGTCTAACGTCCTCCAGAGTATGGACTTTCCCTGGACAGTTCTGTAAAACTCTCCCTCTTCCGTGAGAACCCTGATTCCCTCACTGACCTGGGTGAAGGTGAGGCCCGTAACAATGGCGGCGAATTTCTCATCGATGTATTCTAAAGGAAATTCTCCTGCTACTGCTAAGAGTTGTTCGAGGGAGTCTCCTGCTAAGAGGGAACTGAGTGTATCCGGCGGTTCGGCCATCTTTCCAGGTCTGCGCCTGGGTGATAAAGGGTTTACGATGACCCCTCCACCCACGGTGTAACCGAAATTTTTCAGGCGGGAATATCCTCTCAGGATGAAGTGTACCTTCCCCGTTAAAACTCCCGGGGAAAGGAGGTAGATCCTTGCCATCCCTTTTTCTCCGGGAGGAATCTCCTTCCTCCCGTATGGTTGGAGTACCGCCTCCACGTGAGTGGTGCCGTAATGAAGGTTCACCCGTGCCCCGAATTTCAAGGGGTCGGGGTTTACCGGGAGGTTTGTCACCAGGGCGTCTATCTGCCGGGTGGTTATCCCCTCGTTCTCCCTTGAGATCACGTCTCCTCTCTTCACCTGGTTTTTCGGGACGCCGGATAGATTCGCGGCGGTCCGGCTCCCAGGCTCTGCCTGTGAGATTCGAAGGCCGTGTGATTCAATGTAGCGCACTTTCCCCCTCACTCCTTTGGGTAAGATGAGGAGATCCTCTCCTTTGTTGAAGCTTCCCGAGACGAGGGTACCAGTTACCACAGTTCCAATACCCTTCAAGGTGAACACCCTGTCAATGGGGAACTTCAGGGGGCGGTCACTCGACTTATTAACGAGGTGTTCCGATGTCCCGTCGATAATCTCGACGAGGTTGGACAGTCCCTCACCAGTCATGGGGGAAACCTTCACGATGGGTGCTCCCTTCAAGAAGGTCCCCTCGAGGTATGAGGAGACATCTTCCTCCACCATGTGAAGCCAATCTTCATCCACCTTGTCAATTTTCGTGAGCGCTACGATGCCTGAATCGATCCCCAGGAGCCCACAGATATCCATGTGCTCCCTCGTTTGTGGCATGATTCCCTCGTCTGCTGCGATGACCAGGAGGAGGAGGTCGATCCCAGTAGCCCCGGCAACCATGTTGCGCACGAACTTCTCATGGCCGGGAACGTCCACGATCCCCGCCTTCCGTCCCGATGGGAGTGAAAGAGAGGCAAATCCCAGTTCGATGGTGATTCCCCGCTCCTTTTCCTCCTTCAACCGGTCGGGATCGGTCCCCGTCAATGCCTTTACCAGGGCGCTCTTTCCATGGTCGATGTGCCCTGCTGTTCCGATAATGAGCCGTTTCATGGGGCCAATATACCATAAACAAAGTTCCGAGTTTCGAGTTCCGAGTTCCGAGGAAAAACTCTATCGAAACGCGAAACAACCAAAAGAACAGTTCAGAGATCAGTGTTCAGAGTTCAGAGAAAAACAAAACAATACAAACAAGACTGTCGATTTCAAACAACACAAGTTTCAATAAAAAAATGTTTCTTGAAAACAA
>CAYSOQ010000310.1:0-2342 GCA_964432685.1 uncultured bacterium | reverse complement strand
AGGTATCGGTTTTGCGGCGAATCACATCTTTCAATGATTTAAATATTGTTACTTTCATAAGAGAGCATGTAAATGGCAATCAAAAGAAATATTAATTTAGATGATATCCTGAAAATAATTCTCCGGTGGAAATGGTTGATCATATATTCATTTCTCCTCTCACTCTTTGTTTCGTCAATATACTGTGTCGTTGCAAAGGAGATGTACTCGTCAGCTGCATCGATCCTCGTGATCCCACAGGAGGTTCCTTCATCCTACGTGAAATCGACCATATCGTACCGCCTCGAAAAGAGGCTGAATACCCTGAGCAAGCAGATACTTTCCCGGACGCGACTGCTGAGCATTATCGACAAGCTAAACCTCTTTCCTGGAGTCAGGGAGAGATCTACAGAGGAGGAACTGGTGGCTCTCATGAGGGAGAGAGTAAATATAAATATCAGTACCAAGTATAATGCCTTCTATATCCAATACCTGGATGAGGATCCTGCCATGGCCACCCGTGTCACTTCAAACCTGTCTTCAATGTTCATCGATGAGAATATTCGGATACGGGAAAGCCAGGCCACGGGAACCACTGAGTTCTTCGAAACTGAAATGTTGAAGTCGAAGAGGATCCTCGACATGAAGGACGAAGAGGTGAAGAAGTTCCGGATTCAATATTACGGGCAACTTCCCGAACAGCTCGATACGAACCTAAAAACACTGAACCGACTTGAAGACAAGATGAAGAGGATATATGAGTCGAAAAGGGACCTGGAAGAGAAAATGATCGACAATGAGAAGGAAATCGCAGAGTTGAAAGCCCAGGCGGCACAACATGACGTGGATCTCTCCATCGTTGATGAAGTGGTAAATATAGATAAGTCAAAACTCTCCTTGAGAGCCAGGACCCTTTTGCGGCAGATAGGGGAGAAAAGAGCCGAGGTAACGCGCCTCAAGCTCCAGTTCACGGAGAGCCACCCCCTCATTAGACAGTCTCTCAAGATAATCGAGTCTCTCGAGACAGAACTCCACAAGGAAAAATTCATCGATGAAGAGGGGATCAAGTTGTTTGAGCGTCTAGCTTCCATTCCCACCGAGGCGAGTGGTCTGGTGAACAAGGTCACCGTTTTGAGCGAGAGGAAGAATAAACTCGAGGATGAAATCGCTAACCTCAATAAGGAGCAGCGTGAATCATCAGAGAAAATGGTACTGTTCAACAGGAGAATCGAAAATACCCCTGAAGTGGAGTTGAAACTTCAGGATCTAACAAGGGATTACAGTACCTTAAAGAAGTATTATGAATCTCTGCTTACGAAGAAAATGAATGCCCAATTATCTGAAAACCTGGAGAACAAACAGAAGGGAGAACAGTTCGAACTACTCGATCCAGCGAGTTACTCAAAGGTACCCTTTACTCCCGACCGCCCAAAGATTATGTTCTACGGATTGATGGTCGCCCTGATACTTGGGTTCGGGGGGGCCTTTCTCATCGAGTTTCTCAGTAAGACTATCAGGGATCCCGGGGAGTTCAAAGATTTTTTCGATATACCAATCCTCGTTTCCCTTCCCCTTGTCATGACAGAAAAGGAGGAGGGAAAGCTGAGGAGAAGGAAGACCATCGTGTTCGGGGGTTTGATTGTTTACTGTATCTCCATTTCCACATTTGTTATTATTTATATCGATAAAATAAAAAGGATACTCGTGTTTGTGAAACAGTAACATTGAGAGAACCTATGAAGGATGTTGAAAAAGAAATTTACTGGGGCGATGAAAGCTTAGACCCTTTCTACCTGGAGAGGGTAAAAAGCTTAAGATCCAAGGTGATTCACTCCACTGAGGTAAGCGGAAACAAGGTCCTGGGTGTCACAAGCGCGACTGCTTCAGAGGGAAAAACCACTATATCTCTCAACCTTGCGAGTTCCATCGCCGCAGTATCGGACAAAAAAGTGATTCTTATCGATGGGGACCTGAGGAAGTGTGATCTAACGAACGCGTTAAGACTGGGGGATAAAGATGGTCTCTCTGATTTTCTAAGAAAGGAAGACAGCAAAATACAAGGGATCATCAACAATTCGAAGATTGAAAACCTCCACATCGTTGGGTCAGGAAAGAGGATGTTCAGCCCGTCGGAAATCCTAACGAAGAGCATATTGAAAAGCTTTCTTTCATTTCTTAAGGAAACCTATGACATCATTATCATTGACCTACCTCCTGTGATGGATACGGCCGATCCAATAACGGTAAAGGAGGTTATCGATAAGTTTATCCTTGTTTACTTCGCTGGAAAAACGCCAATGGACCTTTTGGATTTTACTGTAAATGAAGTGGGCGCCGAAAAAATTCTTTGTGATGTAGAAATT
>CAYSOQ010000309.1:0-2345 GCA_964432685.1 uncultured bacterium | reverse complement strand
GGCGAGGGGAAGCCTCGAGTGGATCGATGATCCCTCTTTCGGAGACGTCCAGATCCAGTCTGGTGGGTACCTCATGTCCGGGACACCTCCTCGCACGAACTGGGCCTTCAAGCCTGTCGGTGCTGACAACGAGGCGATCCTGGCCAAGTACTGCGGCTATGGAGGCGCGAAGATCGAGGAACTGTACGCGAACGAGGTTATTTAATTATTGAATAAGAAAAGGGGGTAAATATGAGCTTCTTCAAAAGTACGTCATTGATTTTGGAATGCGAATGCGGAGTCTTGAACTATCTGGACCCCTTCACTTTCTGGAACTTTTCTGGGAAAGTGAAATGCGCCGGATGCGACGCAGTCTATTCCACTTCGCTTAAGAAAGGTGTCCGCCAGGGTCCGCCTGAGAAAACGGATGGCCCTCACGACAAGCTCCCGGGGTTCGCCGAGACGAAGGACTGGGAATCCATTACAGATCCCTCCAAGGTGAACAAGCCTCCCCAGGCGAGGGAAGACTTTCAGGGGAAACCGATCCCGATCACCAAGAGTGTGAGGGGCAACAAGGTATCCGGGGCTCCTCTCACGGAGGACGACCTGGTTGGGTCCATCCCGAAATTCCTCATTGAAGACTGAGGGGTATTGGTGAATACTACACTTAAGGAGGTCGAATCGTGGCTAAAATAGTTCCTGATTGCCAGAACTGCAAAAACTTCAGCCCCGCCCTTGATCCCAACATCAGCCTGGTGTATATGGGGCAGTGCATGAAGTTAGAGTACCCTTATGCCATCAACATTCCGAAGAAAGACGGAATAGAGGGCGAATGCGGCTACTTTGATAAGAACGGGTAACCAACTATCATCTGGCTCGTTTTGTGCCAGATCGATTTAACCGGTGGATCCACGGCCTCGCTCCGGGGCCGTGGATTTGCTGTTTTTAGGGGAAATGCAATAAAACGGCTTTTCAAAATCAATAAGAGAAAGGAGGTAAGAGAGCTATGAGAGTAGACTTCTATTACAACAGCGATGTGGAGCCCACCAAGCAGTATTTCTGTGAGAGGGAAAAGGCTCTCGAACTCCTCAAGAAACTTGAGGGGACGGATATAACAGTAAATGTGACTAACATGAAGGAATTTGAGGGGTCCATTTTCAGGACATATAATGCTGCAGTTACCGGCCCCCCTGCCAACGTAAGGGGAGTATTCGGGACTAAGGGAGCCCTCGAAGAGGATTTTGGGAACTTGGTGCCCGCCCTTCTCGTCTTCAAAGATGATAAGGGAAGGTACCCCGACGAGGTGTACCCAAGAATGGATCGGGAACTTGGCAGGCTTGTTCCTATCGAGGAAGCGGTTGAAAAGATGGTTGGTTAGAAGGAACTCAAATTCGGAAGGAGGAAAGTTCGATGGGAAAGATACCGGAAAGTTACCTGCCACCCAGGGATACCTGGCCAGAGCGGGTGTATGACCTTCCTGAGTACAGGGATATCCCTGAGAAATTCAATGCATGCGTGGAACTTATCGACAGGAATATCGAAGCAGGGCGGGGGGACAGAGCAGCAATCAAATTCATGGACCAGGAAATTTCCTACTCCCAGTTCCTGTCGAATATCTGCAGGGTGGCAAACGGGTTAAAGAAGCTGGGCGTGGAAAGAGATGACAGGGTGTTCCTGCGGATGCCCAACATTCCTCCCCTTCTTTACTGTAATTTTGCGGCACTCCGGATCGGGGCAGTGGCACTCCCTACTTCGATCCTATTTGCCGCTTCGGAGGTCTCCCATGTGGCGAACCTGTCGGAATCGAAGGTAATTATCGTTTCCGCAAATTTCCTGGGAGAGGTTGAAAAGGCAAAGGGTGATCTCACCACGGTTGAGCATGTAATCGTAGTTGGGGGAGACGAGGAAGAAATAAAATCCAAGGGGTTCGTGCCTTTTGGCGAGCTCATGAAGAACCCCGATGAATGTGAAGCCGTTGAGAAAGAGAGGATGGATGTGTCTCTTCTCCTCTTTACCTCAGGGACGACAGGCCTTCCCAAGGGGACGGTCCATTTCAACGAGGAACTCCTCTTAGTGCCCAACGGCTTCGGGAAGAAGTGCTGGGAAGTAACCGAGAACGATGTTATCGGTGGGCCCGCGCCTCTGGCCATGGCGGCAGGATACTCCACCATCGGGACGATTCCCTTCCGCTTTGGAGGAGCGGTTTCGTTGATCCCCAGGTTTACCCCGGATGACATGTTTAAAAACATTCAGAACCATGGCATCACAATTCTTTCTGCCCTCCCTACGGCCTACAGGAAGATGCTCGTTGCCATCAACCCTGACGACTTTGACTACAGTTCACTCCGGATCTGCACGGGAGGTGG
>CAYSOQ010000308.1:0-2345 GCA_964432685.1 uncultured bacterium | reverse complement strand
GTGTGACGCATTTAGGAAAGAAAGCAAAAAAAAAGCGGCGGCCATTTCTGGCCGCCGCCTTTGGTTTAGCTATTGAGATACAGGTTTCGGTTTCCTCAACATCAAGACACATACGATGGCAATAACGCAGAAGAGAGCCAAAGTAAAGTAAGTCTTGTTGTATCCTGAGGCAACATTCCCCGCAGACTTCGCAGCCTGTACCACTCCAGCAAAGTACTTAGGAACGGTAAATCCTGCGATTCCCCATGCGGTGAACACAAGGCCATAGTTTGCGCCAAGGTTTTTCGTCCCCCAGTAGTCAGCAGTGATCGACGGCTGGAGTGCGAAGTTTCCACCGTAGCAGAAACCCACCACGCAGAGGCCTATTAAGACCTGCCAGAAATTAGAAGCATTTCTGAGCAGGAAGAGGCAAGCGACAATGTAGAGTACAAGGAGGCCTACATATGCTCCCTTACGCCCGATTTTATCGGATGTTGCACCCCAGGCCAGCCTTCCCAGGCCGTTGAAGATGGACATAATCCCGAGGGCAGTACCTCCTGTCATCACCGCGGTCGCACCGGCGAGCTCCTTAATGATCGGTTTCGCCTGGCCGATTGCAACCTGGCCAACACAGGCGCCGAAGAAGAAGACAATCCAGAGCATGAAGAACTGGACCGTTTTCGCCATTTCTCCAGGGGAGAAATCTACCTTCTCAGGGGCCGCACCTGGCGCAGGAGCTGGTGGCTCCCACCCTTCAGGTTTGTATCCTGGAGGCGGTACAGCGTAGACCATCGCCGATCCGATGACGAAGACGTAGAAGGACACTGTGAGGATCATGAAGGTCTTGAAGATATTGGATGCGAGAACAGCCTTGTCCATACCAGGGGAGAAGGCCAACAGTTTCTCAATTAGAGGCGCAAATATCATCGAACCTGCACCGAACCCCATGACGGCCAGACCCGTGATCATACCCCTCTTATCGGGGAACCATTTGATGCAGGTGGCGATGGGAGTAACGTATGCGAATCCCACGCCGAGGCCGCCGATAATCCCGTACGCTAAGTTCAGCCCCATGGCACTTCTGTACATGAATGCGGAAAGCAAACATCCGGTTCCGAGAAGGACGCCACCAAAGGCACCCACGATCTTCGGACCCTTCTTATCCTGCCATACCCCCGCTACGATCATGGCAATGGTGAAAAATAGAAGGGAATACCGGAAGGGTGCAATAGTTGTACCCTTGTCCCAATCATTCAGGTATGCCAGGGCCGGCCGGAACACCGACCATGAATAGAGAACCCCCAGGCACATCTGCATTACCAGTGCTGCACCCACAAATTTCCAACGATTTACTTTTCCAGCCATAAAACACCTCCTCCACTATTTTGCGGTGACATAATCACCATTACATAACACGTACAAACCAGATACTACTTTGCGGATTGTTTACCACCCCCCTCCATAATATATTTTCCAAACAAAAAAGTAACCCTTCTGGGTTTATGTAGTATTAAACGAACCCCCCTGATTTGGAAATGATAGTAAAACAACGTTATCACCTTGTCAAGCATTTTTTGTGAGCATTTTCAGAATATAAAATGCCGTTTCCCACCCTGTCAAGACAATAAATTCACCAATTTATAAGCAATTTGGAAGGGCCGACCCAGGCGCCCATTTCTGGAACCCCCATACCTCCTCGAGTTTTCCCCTCAATAATCAATCATTCGTGAATAAAGAAAAACACATTTCCTGAAGATGAGAGGAGGTTTCTGCACAGGGATTAACTCCCTTTCCCCTCATCCGATCCCCTCCTGAGGTTAACCACCTCCTTCTTGCTCAGGTATCGCCAGCCACCAGTGGGAAGGGGCCCCAGTTCGAGACTCGCGAAGGCAACTCTCCGGAGCTTCAACACAGGATGGCTGATTAAAGCGAACATTTTCCTGATCTGGCGGTATCTCCCTTCGATGATCCTGATCCTCACCCATGCCTTGTCATCCCGGCTGTCCACCAGATCGAAGGAACCAGGCTTCGTCTTCCTCCCTTCAACCTCGATCCCCTTCCTGAGCCGTTCCAGTTTTTTCCTGCTGGGAATCCCTTTGACTTTGGCCACGTATTCCTTGGTCACTTCATACCGCGGGTGGGAGAGCAGGTTCCCCAGTTCCCCATCGTTGGTCATAAGGATGACCCCGCTCGAATTGTAATCCAGCCTTCCCACAGGAAAGACCCTTGGATACAAATCTTCGAAAAAATCGGCCACCGTTTTTCTACCTTTTGGGTCTTTCATGGTTGTGAGGACTCCAACAGGTTTATGAAAAAGTATGTAAATCTTTTCCTCATCCAGGTGGAGCAGGGAGCCGTCGAGGCGG
>CAYSOQ010000307.1:0-2358 GCA_964432685.1 uncultured bacterium | reverse complement strand
GCATCGAGCTGCTGGTTCTTAAAGGCGTCCGCCCCCTGCCTGTATCCCAGGAAGTTTCTGTCGATCTTATCCCAGAGCCCAAGCTCTGAAAAGAAGAGCTCCGCGTTGGCTGCCGCTCCGGATCCCGCGTTTCCCACACCGATCCTTTTTCCCTCCAGCTGTTTCGCGCTCGTAATTTTGGAGTCCGCACGAACGATGAGCTGGGCGGGGGCACCATAGAGATATGCCACTCCCAGGACATTCTCATATTTCCTGGCGTCATTTTTCATCATCCCGTTTCTCGCCTGAAATACATGTCCCGAATATGTCACCGCGAAATTTGCCTTTCCGGAGTTGACGAGCCTGATGTTTTCGATCGATCCACCCGATGAGCTTGCCAGTACATTGATTTTGTTCTTTTTCGCCAGTGTGGAGACTGCGCTCGCGTAGTACTGGAACGTTCCCCCTGAAGGGCCACCGGAGAAGCGGAAAACCTTCGCATATGACTCCGAACTCATTGGCAGAGTCAAAAGAAGGGAAGCAAAGAGTATTGTTGCTGTTGATAAAATCCTTTTCATAATGAAAACCTCCTTAATGATTAGTCGTTTAGAGGCAATGACCCGGACAGTCTTTCCATCACCCCGTGAAATATTATTTCGAACCCCTCCAGTACGGGGGAGGGGAGAATGTTTCCGTGGCCAGCTCTTTTGGCCATATGATTCTGATCTTACCCTCGATCACCTGCAGCACCTGGGTGGGAAGGACGTTTTGCCGCTGGAACTTATCAAAGGAAGCGAATTTCACAGGTCCGAAGGGCGTCATCAGGTCTGTTTCGTCAAGGGCCGCCCTGATATCTGCCGGCGTAAGCGTCTTCGCTCTTCTCAAGGCATCGGCCGCAACGAGGAGGGCGGAGTAGGTCTCGGCGGCATGGTAGTCAGGCGCCGTTCCAAATCTCTTTTTGTATTCGGAAAAGTATTTTTTGATCCCACTGTAGCTTGCTTTCTGGAACCAGAGGGTCGCCGTGATCACCCGCTCCCCCTCCTTTCCGGCCATGGGTATAAAATTCGGGTGGGTGAAGCCACCTGCCCCCCCGGCAAGGAGGGAAGGGATGCCCAGGCCCCGGATCGTCTTCACCAGAGTAACTGCATCCTTCAGGTATGAAACCATATAGATAACGTCGGGTGGCCCGGCAGACAGTGGAGAGAGTATGCGGTTGAAATAGGACTCCTTTAGTCTCTCCCTGTGGTAGGGTATGATCTTCGTTATTTCGATCCCCTGTTCCCTGCAGAACCACATCATCCTGAGGGCTCCTCCGGTCCCGTAGGGGCTGTTTTCGTACACGATAGCCATAGATTCCGGTTTGATCTGATTCAGGAAGAAATCCTCCAGCCCCTGTGTATATCCGCTTGCAGGAGGGTTCAGGCGGTAGACATTTCTCCACTTCCTCTGGGTGATGCGGTCATCAGCTGCGGTTGTGATCAGAAAGGGCATGCCGAGCTTCTCCGCCATCCCAGCCATATATACCGTGTTGCTGCTACTGTATCCCCCTACCAGCATTGCCACGCCCTCTTTTTTCACGATCTGCCTGACCACCCTCTCCCCTGCATCGGGTTTCCCGAGGTCATCGGTGTATAGGAGCTTAAGGGGCTTCCCGTTAATCCCTCCTTCTCCATTTATCTTTTCAAGAGCCATCTCGAAGGAATCCTTCATCATGGAGGCGAAGGGGAACTTCCCATTGTGGAGGATGCCAATAAGAACTGGATTTAAACTTCCCTCTGTCCCCCTATTCCCCTGCTCTGACCTGGCAGAATATACGTTTGTACTGAAAAGCACCGCAAGTAGCGATAATGAAACGAATAATATGGCGATTCCGTATTTCCTGCCCCTTATCATGGCCCCCCCGGGATTTGAAAAACTACCGTTTTAAAGGCTTTGTAACCGGAAGCTGGTACGAGTTATTTCCATGGTACCCGTGCCCTGTCCAGTTGAAAATCGGAATAGTTCTGATATTTCTGTCGGGAATTTTCTTACAGGATAATTGTGTTCAGCGGTTAAGGCTCCACGATGCGGTTCTGTATGGCGAAGCGGGTGAGTTCGGCGTTGTTCTTAAGATTGAGTTTCTTGAGAAGCCGGGAGCGGTAGGTGTCTACCGTCTTTACACTTATGCAGTAGTCCTCCCCTATCTCGCGGTTGTTCTGGCCCATGGCGATGCGCCGAAGGACCTGCACCTCCCGGTTCGAGAGGATCTCAAGGGGGGATTTTTCGCTCGGGCCCCTTGAAATCCTCATTGCGAGGAACTCCGCGGCCGTCTCGTCGAGGTAGCGTCCCCCAGAGTGGATCTTGCGGATCGCCTTTAAAAGCTGTTCCGCCGCAGACCTC
>CAYSOQ010000306.1:0-2372 GCA_964432685.1 uncultured bacterium | reverse complement strand
CCTTGCCATATCGAGGGATACGATCCCTGCAACGTTCGAGGTCTGTGCATGGACAGAAGATGGGCAGGTAATGGGGATACACCACAAGAAGAAACCCCTCTTCGGATTACAGTTTCACCCTGAGTCAATAACCACTGAATATGGGATGAGAATCATTGAGAATTTCCTTTCAGTAATAAAGGGGGGACAAAGTCTCAAGAGATGCTTCGTCACACTCAAAGAACCCCTGGACCTGCTGGTTTCCGGAAAGTCGCTTAAATGGGAGGAGATGGCAGACGCTATGAATATGATCATGACAGGGGAGTGCTCCGGGCCTCAGATATCTTCCTTTCTCACAGCCCTGTCGATCAAGGGTGAAACGCCTGAGGAGATTGCTTCGGCGGTAACTATAATGCGGGAAAGGGCGATACCCATCAATACTGTTCGCAACGATATACTCGACACATGTGGGACGGGAGGAGATAAATCAGGAAGCTTCAATGTATCTACTACTGTTGCCTTCGTTGCGTCCGGTGCGGGAGCATGTGTGGCCAAACATGGAAACCGCTCCGTAACAAGCAGGTCTGGTTCTGCTGATGTACTCGAGGAACTGGGCGCAAATTTAGATACGGATCCATCAATTGTGGAGACGTGCCTGAACGAGGTTGGAATAACCTTCATGTTTGCCCCGAAATTCCATCTCGCAATGAAATACGCCATCGGTCCCAGAAGGGAAATCGGAATTAAAACGATTTTCAATATCCTGGGACCCCTCTCAAGTCCAGCTAATGCAAACCATCAAGTTGTTGGTGTTTACAGCAAGGACCTTGGGGAAACCTACGGGAAGGTTATGTGCGAACTCGGAATCAAGAGAGGTATAGTTGTTCATGGCGAGGACGGGCTCGATGAAGTTTCCCTCGCTGCACCCACTTCAGTCTGGGATATTTCCGAGGGATCTATGAAAACATATACCTTCGACCCCCATTCCCTCGGTTTTGAATATTGTTCAAATGACGCTATTAAGGGAGGGGATGCCAGGCACAATGCCGCGATATTGAAGGCTGTCATATCAGGCGATGAAGGCACTCCCCTCAATATGGTGCTTCTCAACTCGGCTTTTGCTATATACTGCTCTGGAATTGCCTCAGATCTTGACGAGGGGCTCGAGAGGGCAAAGGAATCCATCTTCAGCGGTAAGGCGGCAAAAAAACTGAAATCCTTCATCTCATATTTCTCGAGGTAGCAAATGGCGACGTCTTTAGATACTATCCTGGAGGAAAAAAAGAGGGAACTTATCCGGCTAAAGGAAATATTTTTTGAGCACCCACCGCATCGACCAGGGAAAAAGGAAAAAGTGGTAAACTTCAAGGGATCAGGGACCAGGGTAATCATTGCAGAAATAAAAAGGCGGTCTCCATCAAGAGGCGATATTAGAGAAAACCTGGATCCCCGGATGATTGCATCTGAATACATCTCAGCGGGGGCCAGGGGAATTTCCGTACTCACTGACGGGAAATTTTTCGGAGGGAGCAGGGAGGATTTAGAATCGGTGGTCTCTGTGGCTGGTGAAATACCGGTTCTCAGGAAGGATTTTATCATCGCAAGGGAACAGGTTTACGAAACTGCGATGATGGGTGCAGATATGGTTCTTTTTATCGCCAGAGTATTGGGGGCTAAGTTACTTAAATCCCTTGTTTCACTCTCTTCAGATCTTGGCCTTTCACCCCTCGTTGAAGTACACTCTCTCCACGAGCTCGATTGGGCAGTAGATAGCGGGGCTCAATTCATCGGAATAAATAACAGGGATCTAGTTACATTTCATGTTGATACAGAAATCTCGAAAAAGCTGTTACCCCATATTCCTGATGATAGAACGAAAATCGTGGAAAGTGGATTGAAGAGCTCTGAAGAGATGGAGGAACTCGAGGAAATGGGTGCTGACGCCTTTCTTGTGGGGGAAACAATTGTGGGTGCTCCTTTTCCCGGGAAAATATTAAGAAAACTGTTGGGATCAAATTAATAAAGGAGAGTGATATGAAGAGCAAAATCGTGTTCAAAGATTCTCAAATTCCGAAGACGTGGTATAACATCATTCCCGATATGGTTACTCCTCCAGGTCCTGTTATCCATCCGGGGAAGATGGAACCGGTGACACCTGATGATCTCTCACCCCTCTTTCCCATGGCGCTCATCGAGCAGGAAGTATCACAGGAACGTTGGATTCCTATCCCGGAGGAAGTACTCGACATATATTCTCTATGGAGGCCCACGCCACTCTACAGGGCGAGGAGGCTCGAGGAAGCGATAGGGACTAAGTCAAAAATATATTACAAGTATGAAGGGGGGAGCCCGGCAGGATCCCATAAGCCGAACACCTCCATCCCTCAGGCATA
>CAYSOQ010000305.1:0-2376 GCA_964432685.1 uncultured bacterium | reverse complement strand
GAGCAGGTAAAAAAGGGAGACCCCAAAGCTATTACTGCCTCATTCGGAGAAATGATACGCGTCTGCGTTGAGTGCCACATAAAGTTCAGAGACCCGGGAGATGCGGGAATCCCAAATGGAGAACCCTATGGCGGCGGTAAAAAAAGTAGGTGAGAAATTTGTGTGCACCATATGCTGGAATGAAGTGGCGGTGACGAAAGTGGGGGGAGGGGAACTCTTCTGCTGCGGCCAGCCCATGGAGAGTGCGGGGGAGCAGAAACAACCTTAATCCTCAAATTTCCCTTGAGAGTGCCCGGAAGAGGTCATTCAGTTTAAAGGGTTTTTTCAGGAAGCCATCAATGGTACCGCTTTCGATAACCCTGTTGATAAGCTGTTCTTCACTGTAACCTGACATGAGGATAATCCCCACGTCCCTCCGGATTTCTTTTATTTTCTCTGCGCATTCTACTCCCGTCATTTTCGGCATGGAGTAATCGAGAAGTACCATGCCCACCCTTTCGGGGTTATTCTTGAAGAATTCCAGGCCATCCTGACAGTTTGTGATACAGGTGGCGCGGTATCCTTTTGATTGAAGAGCTTCTTTAAGGAATTTAATGATGTCCTCCTCGTCATCGATAACGAGCACGTGGGTTCCACTGCCTGATGCAATGAGTGGGGGGCTCTCATCATTATCTGCTATCGGGGAGTTCATTTCCTCCTCCAGGAGGGGAAGGTAAAGAGTGAAGGTGGAACCCTGGCCCTCGATGCTGTCTGCGAAGATATATCCCCCGTGTGATTTCATGATCCCGTAGCACATGGAGAGGCCGAGGCCGCTTCCCCCCTCCTTTTTTTTCGTGGAGAAGAAAGGTTCGAATATTTTCCCAAGGACATCTTGCGACATTCCCACCCCTGTGTCGCTTAACGCGATCTCGATGAACCTGTCGGATGATGGGAGAACTCCGATGGCAGATTTCATCTCCCTCAGGTTTTTTATCTCCCCTGAAATTTTTAACGTACCCCTGTCCTTTATCGAGTCACGGGCGTTAATAAGAATATTCAAGATGGCACTTTCTATCTGGTTTGGGTCTCCAAGAACACGAAGCTTTTCAAGGGGGAGGGAACTCTTCAGTTCAATCCCTTTGGGGAATGTATTCCTGCACATGTCGATGAGTGTTGAGACAATCTCCTTGAGATCGAATACTATAGCCTCTGTTTTTCCCCTCCTCGCATATCCCAGGAGCTTTGATACGAGGCCTGCCGCCCGATCATTCATCTTTCCTATATTCGAGATGTAGGCAAGGGCGTCAGCATGTTCCCCTGCTCCCATTTTTTCTTCGAGGATCTCTATGTATCCGGAGGATGCGCTGAGAATATTGTTGAAATCATGGGCAATTCCAGCTGCGAGCTGCCCCACCGTTTCCATTTTCTGATTTTCATACCGGTCCTGAAGAAGCCTTTTGTTCATCGTAATATCCTGGGAAACAAGGTAGAAGTAGTTCTGCTCATCAACCTGGGGGCAGCAGAGGAGGCAGTTGTACCATATCACCCTGTTATCCTGCTTGAATGCCACTTCGAATGATTCCACCTGGCCGGAGATTTTCTTTAGAGTTTCCCGGCAACTGTCCCGGAGGGACTCTGGAATGTCCAGGTCAAATAAGTTTTTCCCGGTTGCGGATCCGTTAATATTCAGGATAGTACCCATGTGCCGGTTGTGCATGATAATATCCCCACTTCGGTCGAACACTGCCACCCCGAGGCGGCTCGAGTCGAGAATCCTCTCCATCAGCATCTCTATATTGGATCGTTCCTTAGATATCACAGAGATTTCAGATATGAGTTTAGAACTTTCCCTTCTCACATGGCGGAAGTAGGCACCGAACCCGGCGATAAGGGTTAACCAGGCATATCCGATAAGAATTCGTTTATAGGGGATGAATCCTCCATTAGTTCCTGCACCGAGTACGACTTCCTTGTCGTAAATGATAAATTTCCGTTCCCGGTAATAGGCGTGGGGAGACGGTTCCTGCAGCCATATATCACCTATCCTGAATGAAAAGTCTACTTCTGTGCGCATCTCCTTATGTCTCAATGCTGCTGTGAGAAGATCCAGGTTGATAAGGGTGGCACTGTATCCATGAACCAGGGAGTTTCTGATTACGGGAGCTACGATTACGATCCCACGGTTACCCTTCTTTGTCACGAAGGGATCTGAGAGTGCAACGGCTTCTCTTTCTGTGCCTATCAGGGAAGCTGCCTTCAACGCCGTCTCCTTCGTCACGTCAGATGATGATTTCAGGGCGAGGCCGATTAAATTCTCATTTCCCTTGATAGGAGAGACACGCTCAATTTTAAAGTCCCTGGAAATAAACTCGAGGGCCTGGATGAACCTGTTCCCCT
>CAYSOQ010000304.1:0-2400 GCA_964432685.1 uncultured bacterium | reverse complement strand
GACTACATCCCAGAGACACCTCACGGGCGTAGAGAGCAGCCATGGCTCCTATGGACCCGAAGGTTCCTCCAACCTGGTCGCACATCCACCATCCGGACCTGGTCGGCTTTCCTCCCATCTCCTTCGGAGCACCTGTCCCGTGGGTGAACCCGCAGACACACTGTGCGGTTGGATCGAGGCTCCACGCAGTGTCCTTGTTCGGACCCCACTGGCCTCTCTGTCCCAACCAGAGGTACACGAGGCGGGGATTGATCTCAGACAGCTGCCTGTAGCCGATGCCCCACTCGTCGAACTGTCCCGGAGGATAGTTCTCGATGAGCAGGTCAGTGTGGGCAGCGAGCTTCTTCAGAATTTCCCGCCCCTCTTCCGTTTCCAGGTTGAGAGTAACGGCGAGCTTGTTCCTGCATTCAGCTATGAAACGGGCACTAACCTTCTCTCCCGTCACATTGTCAGCGAACATGTAGTTTTCCCTTCCGAAGGGAGTCCACTTCCTGAGCGGATCACCACCTGGAGGTTCCACCATGATCACTTCTGCGCCCATCTCCGCGAAGAGTGAGGAAGCCCAGTGACCTATGATGGCTTTCTGCGAACAATCGAGCACCCGGATTCCCTGCAGGGCTTCCGGTTTCCCGGGGTTGAATTCCTGCCGCACCGCAGACTCGAGCCAGAGGTTGTATGCTTTTGCTTCGTCGCTCACTCCGGCATACACTTCCTCGACAGTCGGCGCGGGCACGGCTGGCCAATCTAGTACCTTGATCTTTGGTATCTTCTTTCCTTTTTCACGATAAGCCATTCTGCCCCTCCTTGTTTAATGACTTTGATAGGTAAAACCTGGAAAAAACATTCGTACTTCCCACTTGTTTTGTATCACCCCCTTTCATAGAAATATTCATAAAACAGCGAAAAAGTGTCCGAAAAAGGACATTTATATGAGAATAAAACCCCCAACCCCTCCAGATCAGCGGGCTATGTAATTGGATCTTTTAGAAACGTGTTTTATTTTATATTTCATTTTCGGGGACTTGTCAAGATAAAAATTAACACTATTTTATTTTTTCCCTTTTCATCAGAATGTGAGTACCAACAGTACCGTAGGCCACCCCATCCTTGTTCGGGGCGATGAGAGGGATAGACCCAACTACCTCCCATCCTTCCTCCCCTGCTTCATTTAGCCAGCTAATGTCACTCGCGAGCCCCTCCTTCGTCTCTTTAAAGATAAGTATTTTGTCCTGGTACTCCCATTTCATAGCATTCTCTCCTTTCGTTTAGTAGATTTGTTCTCTATAACTATGTATTATTTTCGCTTCCCGGGTCTAGGAACCTGCTGATCTCATCTCTAAGGGATGCGAACTTCTCCCTCATCCCCTCACGGGAATTGACTATTTCCAGCATGGATACGGTAACCAGATCGTTGAGCTCTCTTAAAACGCTTCCCTCACCCTGGGACCCCACCTCCTGGACCAGGTGCCCCTGCAGTTTCATGTAGTTTGGGTCCTTCACCAGATCGATCTGGAAATCGTAATTATAGAGGAGGCTGATTTTTTCAGATATGTAGATTCTAGAAATGTGGCGTGCCATGAGGGCGAGGTCCATCTCGGAGTTGTCCACCCGCAGGTATTTAAGCTTTTCCTCTGTAGGAAGGAGGTTCCATGTTGAGGGCGCAATCGATTTCGAAACCATCATTTTTCCCTTGGTGTAACGTTCGTAGAAATTGAGAAGTTCCCTGTCACCGATAGTATACACGAGGGCACAGATGAATTCGATTAGGCCCTCCTTGTCCATGTCGGAAAAGGAGGAATATTTTTCGAAAAAAGGCTTCGAAAACTCTTCCATCTCCTTTAGTGTCAGGATCTCAATGTAAGCCAGGGCCGAAAGCTGAAGCTCCCTGGCGCTCAGCTTCTCCAGGTTGTTCCTGAATTCCGCCAGGTCCCACCCCTTAGGAGATTCCTTGGGGTATCGCTCCATGGGGGGGCCGAGAAGCTCCTCCACCGTACCCTCCATGCCTGCAAAGTGAAGAACTTTCCCCCTCATCTCTTCCAGAATCTTCTCCTTGGCCGGGATATCCCTCTCCCCGTCTGCTTTCGCGATGAGGGAGCCCAATTCTTTCACGATCTCATAGAGCTCTTCCTTTTTCACTACCGTTAACTTTTCCTGCACTTCAAAATAGAGAGAATACTCGAGGAGAGATTCGTTCCACCCTGGATCTAACAGCATGTAGGGCCGTAAACAGAGGGCGAGCTTCGCAATCTCACGCCTCAGGCGGAGCTCTGAAAAAGCCTCCGGTTTCTTTGCGAGCTTAGGCCATTTTTCCTTGATGGCCATTTCCTGGAGTTCTTCCCCTGTAAGATGTTCAGGCTCGAAATCTTCTGCCTCCGCCTTTTTCTCCTCCAGTTCCGCCAT
>CAYSOQ010000303.1:0-2407 GCA_964432685.1 uncultured bacterium | reverse complement strand
TCTGGCCATGATCTTTTTTCTTTCCAAGATGTTCATCGAGCAGACTCTTAATGGTTTCCCCTTCTAGAAACCCATCCTGTACCAGGAAAGAGTCGTAGAGAAATGTCTTATAGAGAAGCCTGAACTCTTCATTGAGGATATAGACGAGGGGCGAGGCAAATCCCTGTTTCTTCTTCCTGATAATCTCCCTGGGGAGATATTTTTCCGCCAGTTTGTATTGAATGTACCTCAGTTCTCTTCCCTTGACTTTGTGGCCTGTTGGAATTCTCGCACAAAATTCAGCCAGCTTATGGTCAAGAAAGGGAGAACGTGCTTCGAGTCCATGAGCCATGGTCATCCTGTCAAGAATCATTACAGGATGGTCAACCATCCTTGTCATACTGTCAGAGTATAGCATTTTATCAATCGCATCTACGGCATTGGGGGCGTTGAAAAATCTCAGTATCCTCTCCTCGGGGTCGAAGGAGCGGATTTCCCTTCTGAACCTTTCCGTGTAAAGGTCTTTCTTCAGATCGTCGGAAAAATAGAAATAGCTCAGGCTCTTCGCATACCGGGATCCCCCGTTGCTCGCCGCGAGCCTGTGGATCCACCTGAGCCTGTGGCTCATACTCCTGTACCAGAAACCTTCCGGGATCCGGCTGAGGAGGGGGCCGAAAATCTTAGAGCGTACCTTTTTAGGAATGAGGGCGTAATATGAAGCATAAATATTTCCGTAGTACCTGTCATACCCTCCGAAGAGTTCATCTCCCCCATCCCCTCCCAGTACTACTTTTACTTCCTTCCTGGCAAGCTCTGATATGTAGTACATACAGGTCGATAAGGGGTCCGAGGGTTCATCAAGGTGCCAGACGATCTCAGGGAGGGTTCGAATTATGGAAGGGATAAATCTCAGTTCGTGCCCCTCAGTCTCATATTTTTCAGAGACGACCCTTGCATGTGGCGCCTCGCTGTACTCACGGTATGGAATATCCCCGGTAAAGGTTTTGAAGGGCCTATCTACGTGTTCACTCGCCATGGCGACTACAAGGCTTGAATCGAGGCCACCGCTCAGGAAAGAACCTACTGGCACGTCGCTCACGAGGTGATACTTGACCGTTTCTTTCATTCTCCCTTCCAGTTCCTCCATGATTGAATCGAAGCTCCCTCCATGTTTGGGTTCGTAGGAGAGATCCCAGTACCTTCTTATGGTTACCTTCCCCTCATTCAAGGTGAGGAAATGGGCGGGGGGCAACTTCCTTACGTTCTTGTACATCGTTTTGGGGGAAGTGATTATGCGGAATGTGAGGTACTCGTCCATGGCTGTGCCATCTATTTCTCGCAATTCCGGTTTGAGGAGGACTAAGGACTTTAATTCCGATGAAAATATGAAGGACGTCCCATCAAAGTGATAATAGAGCGGTTTTTGTCCGAAATGATCCCTTGCCATGAATAGGGACCGGCTCCTCTTGTCATAGATGGCAAAGGCGAACATGCCCCTCAATTCATCAAGGCACCTTTCTTTTCTTTCCTCATAGAGGCGAAGGATCACTTCCGTGTCGCTTTTAGTCGAAAATTGATACCTCTCTTCCAGTTCAGCTCTGATCTCCCTATAGTTGTAAATCTCCCCGTTGAAGGTTATCCAGACTGTTCCCTCCTTGTTGGACATTGGCTGGGACCCGCCACCTATGTCTATGATAGAAAGCCTCCTGTGTCCCAGGCCGACGAAATCATCCATGAAGATCCCCTCGTCATCGGGACCTCTGTGGGCAATTACGTCCGTCATATGCTGGATTTCTTCCCTGTTCACTCCACGAGTGTCAAATATTCCGCATATGCCGCACATTACGTTTTCCACCCGTTAATACCCTCCGGTCGATCCTTTCGGTAGTAATCGATCCCCGGAGAATCCTTGTCCATGAAATAAAATACACCCCCGATGGTACTTAACAATAGTGATAGGCCCCTGTGGAGAATCATCACTATAATGGCTGATTCGTAACTCACCCCAAAGCTTGATATTATGTATATAAATGAACCGTCCAGCAGGCCGATTCCGTTGATAGAGATAGGAAGAATCGCAAGGATGTTGCTCATCATCACAGCGGACATGAGGCTGAAAAAAGAGCACGATTCACCAACAGCATGTATCAGGATCATCCTATAGACGAACAGGAACGTGCAGTAGACGGTTGTGACTCCCAGGAATTTATAGAAAAGAGAAGGTTCATGGTGGTACTTCTCGATGATCTTCATGCTCTCTTTCACCTTCTCTGGGATTATCCGGAGTTTCTGAAGGATGCGAGCATTTCCACCCGGGGACACGAGTAAATGAAGGGCCAGGATGGCCACTGTTCCAGACGCCCCGATGACCATCCCCACCAGTGAAAGGTGGTCTCTAAACTGTAAAAAACTTACCAGGGAGCCGATG
>CAYSOQ010000302.1:0-2412 GCA_964432685.1 uncultured bacterium | reverse complement strand
GAGATCGTTCTTCACGGGAAGGCGAAAGAAATATCTGCCCAGCGTGGAATCGTGCGGATCCATGTTTCCATCGCCCATGACGGCGGAAAGGCTATCGCCTTCGCTGTGGGAGAAGGAGGAAAAAGGTGATTCCTCTCGTAAATGCAGAGACAATAGGGGCCATCGACAGGGAAACCATAGAAAAGATCGGTATCCCGGGGCCAGTGCTCATGGAGAATGCGGGGTCGCAAACTGCCCGGGTCATCATGGATATTCTTGAAGAAGAACACCAAGGGGGAGAGACCCTCACGGTGGGTGTGGTTGCCGGGAGGGGAAACAATGGTGGTGACGGATTCGTAATCGCCCGTTACCTTATGGAAGAAGGGTTTGAAACGAAGGTTTTCATCGTGGGTAGGGGAAGGGCCATTAGTGAAGATGCCAGGCTGAACCTCGATATCTATAAAAAGTGCGGCGGTGAGGTCATAAATGTGAAGGATCGCAGCTCCTTCGAGGAGTTCCGTCGTTTTATTCTTGAGGAATGCCAGGTGATTGTGGACGCACTTTTCGGAACGGGGCTTTCGAAGGAAGTGAAGGGCCGGGAGAGAGATGCCATTGAAACCATTAATTTATCCTCTTCCATAGTCGTATCCGTTGATATGCCGAGCGGAATTAACGCGGATAACGGAAGAGTGCTCGGTGAGGCGGTGTGGGCTGATTATACAGCCACCTTTGGCTTCATGAAAATCGGGCAGGTTCTCCTTCCCGGGTTAGAACATTGCGGTGTTCTACAAGTGGTTGATATTGGCATTCCGTGGGAGGCGTACTCCAATGTGATGTTCGATACCTACCTGATCGATGGAGATGAAGTTGGCTCAATGTTTCCACTTAGAGAATATGATCACCATAAAGGGGATAGCGGTAAGGTTTGTATCATCGGTGGTTCCATTGGAATGACAGGTGCCGTGGCAATGGCTGCAGAAGGGGCGCTCGTTTCTGGTGCGGGGCTTATTTACACGTTAGTCCCGGGGAAACTTGCCCCAACTCTCGAAGGAAAGTTAACAGAGCAGATCACCGTTCCAATTCAGGATGGGGGGAAGGGGATCCTCACTTGCGATGGGGAGAAAGAGGTCCTTGAATTCATAGAAGGGATGGACGGAGTTGCCATCGGGCCCGGGATGGCGAGATCGGACGAAACCGGGAACTTATTCAATCGGCTGATCCCCGGGATATCCTCTTCTATGGTAATAGATGCCGACGGACTTTTCTGGCTGAGTAAAGTACCCGGACTACTGAAGGGAAGGAAGGCTTCAGTGGTTATCACCCCACACGAGATGGAAATGGCGAGGCTAATGGACTTAACCTTAGATGAGGTCAGGAGTGACAGGCTGGGTTCTGCGAGGGATTGTGCACGGAAATATGGGGCAGTTACTGTGCTGAAAGGTTACAGGACTGTGGTTGCGGAGCCTGGAGGTGCAGTATATATCAACCCTACGGGAAACCCATACATGGCAACGGGGGGAATGGGAGATGTGTTGACTGGAATGATCTTGTCCTTCCTGGGACAGGGGCTCGAACCCTTCGAGGGGGCAGCCCTTTCCGTATACTTCCATGGCCTTACCGGAGACATAGTCCTTGAAAGGTATCCTGAGTCACCCATTGCTCCTCGTCATATCATCGCTTACTATCCAGAGGCTGTGAAGAGTGTCCTCTCAGACGGGGAAGAGGAGAGCGGACTTTCTTAAAGCCGTTAAAGGATAGCCATGCACCGTGAACCCCCCAGGGAAATAACCTCCCGGTCTGAAGAGGAAACGAGGGAGATAGGAAGAGCATTCGGGAAGACCCTGTCAGTGGGGGATGTAGTTTCCATAGATGGAGAACTTGGAGCGGGGAAGACACAGTTGATAAAAGGAATCGCAGAAGCCCGGGGTGTGGACCCGGACAGTTCCGTCTTCAGTCCCACTTACTCGATTGCGAACGTCTACGAGGGAGACCTGCCAATCTACCATGTTGATTTGTACCGGTTGAAAAATAACTGGGACGATATTGCCGGTGCGGGTGTCCTCGATCTGATAGGTGGTGAGGGTATAACGCTCATCGAATGGGGGGACAGAGCGAAAAATTATTTGCCAAATGGAACAGTAAAAATTAATATTATTGTTTTGGGTGGTGGTGAGAGATTGATAGAGATATCGAGGTGATTGGTACTCACCCTTTATCATAAGCCTGGAGGAATGTTTGATGGGGCTGGTAGTCCAGAAATTCGGCGGAACCTCAGTCGGCACAATTGAAAAAATCAAGAATGTGGCGAAGCGCGCCGCTGCGACCAGGAAAAAGGGGAATGAAGTAATCGTTGTGGTTTCAGCCATGGCAGGAGAAACGGACCGTCTCGTCGGTCTGGTAGAGAAAATTACTGATTTCCCCGATGAGAGGGAG
>CAYSOQ010000301.1:0-2413 GCA_964432685.1 uncultured bacterium | reverse complement strand
TGAAAAAGAGCTCTCTCGAGATGAAATCAAAGGCGGGCGCCCTGGCAAGGACACGGTTTATCTTATACTACGGCCTCGATAAACCACTCCACGTTCAGTACCTTACCTGGTTGAAACGTCTCGTCACCCTGGACTTCGGTAGAAGTTTCCAGCCTGATGGGAGGAAAGTGATCGACAAGATTAGGAATCATATCCCGATTACTATCCAGATAAATTTGCTGTCTATGGTGGTGATCCTCCTCATTGCTATTCCCCTGGGAGTGCTCTCAGCTGCGAGAAAGGATACATTGTTCGACAGAGGGACTACAATCTTCGTTTTCCTGGGATTTGCAACCCCCGGGTTCTGGCTGGCCCTTCTCTGTATGATCCTTTTTGGAGTGAAACTGGGGTGGCTTCCCATCTCAGGCATAAGTTCACTTGATTACGGGCACCTCCCTGTCTGGGGAAAGGTGCTCGACAGGGGGAGGCACCTCATCCTCCCGGTACTTTTAGGCGCCTTTGGGGGCCTGGCGGGCCTATCCCGCTACATGAGGTCTAATATGCTGGAGGTAATACGCCAGGACTATATCAATACGGCGAGGGCCAAGGGGCTCCCGGAGAGGGATGTGGTGTTCAGACACGCCATGCGAAACGCTCTCCTCCCGGTGATCACTATCCTTGGTCTTTCCGTGCCTGACCTGATCGGGGGTTCCGTGATCTTTGAGACGATCTTCGCCATCCCCGGTATGGGGAGGCTCTTCTTTCAAGGGGTTATGTCCAGGGACTATCCACTGGTAATGGGAATTCTCGTGATCGGGGCAATCCTGACACTCATGGGGAATCTTCTCGCCGATGTGGGGTATGCTCTGGCTGATCCAAGGATACGGGAGGGAAAAAGTTGAAAAAATCTTCTCTTTTCAAAGACTTTCAATATCGTTTCTTGAAAAACAGACTTGCACTCGCGGGGTTTGTGCTCATCCTGGTTATATTCGTCATTTCCATTGCGCCTTTTGTTATCACTACCCACGATCCCAACGAAGTAGACGTGGGGTCCATACTCTCTCCCCCGTCTAGTGAACATTTGATGGGAACAGATGAACTGGGGAGGGATGTGCTCTCCCGAATGGTTTATGGTGCGCGTATCTCACTCAAGGTGGGACTCGTAGCTGTGAGTATCGCAGTCCTTATCGGTACGACGATAGGTATTCTTTCGGGATATTTTGGGGGGATAGTGGACGGAATCCTCATGAGGTTCGTCGACATTATGCTCTGTTTTCCAACATTCTTCCTCATATTGGCGGTGATCGCCTTCCTTGAACCCTCTATCTGGAACATCATGGCTGTGATAGGGGTAACCGGGTGGATGGGAGTTGCAAGGCTGGTACGGGCAGAGACTCTCTCCCTGAGAAACAGGGATTTTGTTCAGGCAGCCAGGGCAATAGGGGAATCGGACCTGAAGATAATGTTGAAACACATTCTTCCCAACGCCCTTTCGCCTGTTCTCGTGGCGGCTACTCTTGGTGTGGCAGGGGCGATTCTTACAGAATCATCTCTCTCTTTCCTCGGGATAGGGGTACAACCCCCCGTTCCCTCCTGGGGAAATATTCTCACAGCGGGGAAAGATAACATAGAGTTTGCCTGGTGGCTCTCCCTCTTCCCTGGTATTGCGATCTTGATTACAGTCCTGGGATATAATCTCCTGGGGGAGGGAATCAGGGATTCCATTGACCCAAGGCTGAAGTGAGGAGTGGGCAAGGAGGAAGGTACCCTTGAATGCGATTCTGAAAGTGGAAAATCTATCTTGTGGGTTCGAGGTGGAAAAGAAAAAACTCTACGCGGTTAGAGGAGTTAGTTTTTCCATATTCGAAGGGAGTACATTTGCTCTGGTGGGAGAATCAGGTTGTGGCAAGACGATTACCTCCCTCGCGGTCATGGGGCTTCTGCCTAAACCGGGAGGGTTTACCGAGGGGGGGGAAGTACTTTTCAAAGAGAAAGATCTCTTATCACTTCCAGAGGAAGAGATGCGGAGACTCCGTGGCAAGGAGATCGGTATGATTTTCCAGGAGCCCATGACCTCACTCAACCCTGTGTTCACGGTGGGGTACCAGATTGCGGAGGTATATTCCGCCCACGGGGAATGCAGCCTGAAGGAGGGGAAGGAAAGGGCGGTAGAGATGCTCAGAAGGGTGAAGATCCCTGACCCTGAAAAACGGGTACGGGATTACCCACACCAGCTGAGCGGCGGGATGCGGCAGAGAGTGATGATCGCCATTGCCCTTGCCATGAACCCTGCTCTCCTCATCGCAGATGAGCCTACAACAGCACTTGACGTGACAATACAGGCCCAGATATTGAGCTTGATAGATGAGATAAGAGCGGGCCATAACATGACAGTCTTTTTGATTACCCATGACATGGGGATTGTAGCGGAAGT
>CAYSOQ010000300.1:0-2420 GCA_964432685.1 uncultured bacterium | reverse complement strand
TTCAATGATAGGATTTCCAACTCCGCAGAAGAAACCTTTCACGTCCTCAGGCAAAATTGAAATAACTTCACGGGGATAACCAAGTTTTTCGAGCCCCTCTTTTCCCGTGTGATATTTGAACAGGCCGCCCGGGCCTCTCATAGAGACTGTCCGGAACTTATCCCTCACTTCTTCATGTATAAGCTGTCCCTCCTCTTTGAATAACTTTTTGAAAATTCCCACGAAAATCCTCCTGAACTCAATTCTACAATATGTACATTATACTTCTGATCATATTCAGGTGGCGCAGCAGCTCAAAAATTCGGGATCCTTCTCGAAAGCGATGGCCGCCAGTTTTACTCCCTCAGAGAGGGTCAGGTAAGGGTGGAAGGTAGACACGATCTCTTTCCTTGTGATCCCGTACTTTATCGCCAGAGCAACCTCCATCACGAGTTCGGCCCCTTCCGGAGCGAGGATCCTGGCCCCTATAAATTTATCTGTCGACCTGTCCCTGATAAGTTTTATAAACCCCCTTGTGTCTCTCGCGGCGAGTGCGCGTGGCACGTAAGTCAAGGAAAGGGTCGCCGAATCCGCATCGATTCCCTCATCTTTCGCAGACGTAACATCAAGCCCCACCCCTGCCACCTGGGGGTCGGTGAAGATCACCCAGGGAAGTGCGGAATAATCTCTCTTTATCCCACTCCCGGTGATTGCATTCTCGGCGGCGAGGGCTCCCTCGTAGGCAGCAGTATAGACAAACATGGGTTCCCCTATGACATCCCCTGCCCCGTAGATCCCGGGAGAAGACGTCTCAAGTGTATCATCAACGGCGAGAAATCCTTTAGGGTCTGTTTCCACGCCTGTTCCTTCAAGGTTGAGGACCTCTGTATTGGGCCTTCTCCCTGTGGCGACCACGATCTTTTCCGCGCGGAAAGAGCGGCTCTCACCAGTCACGGTAGCCAACACAGTTGCTTGCACCCCCTCTCTTCTCATCTCATTGATGGTTACCCCCGTCACAACTTCAATGCCCTCACCTCCCAGATATCCTGTCAAGGCATCCGTCAAGTAGGGTTCCTCCGTGGGCAGTATGCGGGGGGAGCGCTGCAGGATGGTAACCCTGCTCCCGAAACGTGCGAGCATCTGGGCGCACTCGAGTGCGATATATCGCCCACCTATGACGATGACGGATTTTGGAAGTTCATCCAGTTCAAACAGGCTCTCGTTCGTCAGGTACCCCGTCTCTTCCAGCCCCTGAAAAGGAGGAACCATCGGTGAGACTCCCGTGGCAATGAGTATCCGGTCCGCCTCGATCTTTTCACCATTTACCTCTACAAGACTTACACCCAGTAGTTTTGCCTTCCCCTCGATCATCCTGAAATCTTCGAAACCGGACACCACGTCTACATATTTCGCCTGTCTCAGCTCCCGGACAAGATCTCTTTTCTGAGATATTACAGATTTAAAGTCGATTACGCGGCCCCACGTCTCAATCCCCGCAAATCTATCCTCTTTTGTCCTTTGAAGAGATTCAGCGGCCCTGATCAGGGTTTTTGACGGCACACACCCCACGTTCACGCATGTCCCGCCTATAGGCAGGCCCGAATTTATCATGGTTACATGGGCACCCAGTTCATTCGCCTTAATCGCTGCGGCAAAAGCTCCAGAACCTCCGCCGATTATCACGAAACGTAACTTTCCTCCCGTCACCTCGCAGCACTCATCCATCGTTTTTCTCCTTTTCAATTCCGGGTTCGCACACCTCTTCGCAACTGCTCATCCTCCTCTTCATGTAAATGTCACATGCCGGCGCCGCGAGCATCAACACTATTCCCACCCATACCAAGGGCTGGATATATTTAACAAAGGTAAAGAGCACTATGGTTGTTCCCGCAACTATATGTATTCTAAGGGGAATTCTGCTTCCATGTCTCTTTCCCGAATAGAAGAGGCCGATCCCCCCCGCGACAAGGGCGAGGAGGAGAAGGGGCGCCAAAATCCTGTCGTTTATCAGAAATCCCGCTCCAATAGCCGATAAAAAAGCTAAAAGAGGGCCAAATCCGAGACAGCAAAGCGTCGCTACAACCGATCCGACTGCCCCCACCTTCTCGAGGTGAAGTTTTTCTACACGAGACGCCATCTTTCTCACCTCCCCTTATTTTTCAAGGTCGACGGATATCCAATCCTGGCCGTCTCGTTCATTATCTTCTGAACGGATAGGAGGGCGGGATCGTAGGTGACCCTGCCTTCGGGGGGATCGTAGGTGACTTTCACCGCCTCCACCCCATTAAGTTTTGTCAGGTCTCTCTCTACTATAGACGCACAGGAAGGACAGCTGAAATTCTCCATTTTGAGAAGGACAGTCTTTCGCTTGACAGGTGGAGCAACCTGTTTCCGCGCCATTACCCCATGAACGGAGACGGGCAGAATGGCTCAGTCGTTCC
>CAYSOQ010000299.1:0-2421 GCA_964432685.1 uncultured bacterium | reverse complement strand
CGCTCCGTGAAACAGGGCTGACTGATTTTGCGATTGCCAGTGAAGGCCGGTGCTCTTCAATGACATGAGAGGTTCTGTCGAGTGCGAGGACGGTTATACACCTGTCGTCTCCGTCATAATACCTGAAGGCCCATGTCTCCTCACTCATCTCCAGGATGTCGATCCCCTCCACGTCTTCCGCCAGAACGTCGAAGGCAACCTTCAAATCCCTGAGAGAGTATTCCTTTCCCTCGATGGAAACCACCTCCACCCCCGACCAGAGCCTGCCATAACGCGACTCGATGAGTTCTTTGTCTATCACTCCCATTGAACCCCTCCGTTAAGTTCTTCGTTCCCCACAAAGGGAACCTCAATAAGTAATCGATAATCCTCACATATCAATGATCCAACCCTCCTATGGCCATCGGTAAGGATTTCCCTTCAAGTAAATTTTTAGGGGAACCTATGAGTATCTTCTTATACCCTTTTTCTTCACCACGGTCAAGATAGTCGGGAGAAAGGAACCGGTGCGGCAGATTTCTGAGGCCTCAATATTCTATATTGTAGAGATCCATGAGATAACTCACCAGTTCAAAAGGAGATATCGCTTTTCTGCCCAGCCCGTGGTAGGTATCCTCGAGCCACTCAGCCACGTGGGCACGATGTTCCTTCAGGATATGAAAACCTTCATCGAACTCGAGAAGGACGACACACCTGTCGTCACCATCATAATACCTTATCCCATACCGCCCATCATCCAGCTCAATCATGTCGATGGCAACAATGTCCCCCGCAAGGAGATCGAAAGCATGGAGAACATCTTTCATTGCCAACACCTCTCCCCCCAGGCTAATTTCTTTCTTCCCCGACCATAGTTTTCCGTAATTTTCCTCGATTATTTCCTTGTCCCTCACACCCATCTGTCTCGCACCCCTACTCCTATTATAATAACTTTATCCCCTATAAATCCCCCCCTGATTTGTTAAGGTAGATCCTTCTTCAACGGGGTTGACAGATGGAAAACCCCGTAGTTTACTGGACGTCACACGCAAAATCCAGGGGAGGAAAAAGATGAAAACGGCCAGGTCAAAAAAACTTTTTTCCATCGCGAAGAATCACATTCCGGGAGGGGTAAATTCACCGGTCCGGGCGTTCAAATCCGTTGGAGGCACCCCCCTTTTCATCTCGAGAGCGAAGGGGTCCCGGGTATATGACGAAGATGGGAACGTATTCATCGACTATGTCGGGTCCTGGGGGCCCATGATCCTCGGCCATGCTCCCTCCCCTGTCATCAGGGAGATCCGAAGGGCAGCCGGTAGGGGAACCAGTTTCGGTGCCCCTACGAACCTTGAAACGGAACTCGCCAGGCTCATCAAGAAGCGCTTCCCCTCCATGGAACGGCTCCGGCTCGTCTCATCGGGAACAGAGGCAGATATGAGCGCAATCCGGCTCGCACGGGGATACACGGGGCGTGACAGGATCATCAAGTTCGAGGGATGCTACCACGGGCACGCCGACAGCCTCCTTGTGAAGGCCGGGTCGGGAGCCACCACTCTGGGCGTCCCCGACAGCCCCGGTGTCCCGAAAAGTCTCGCCAGGGAGACCCTGAATGCCCGCTTCAATGATATTGAATCGGTGAAACTCCTCGTCAAGAAAAACAGGGGTAAAGTGGCCTGCCTGATCGTAGAACCTATCCCCGGGAACATGGGTGTAATCCTCCCCAGGGATGGATTCCTGGAAGAGGTGAGGAAGATTACACGGAAGGAAGGAATCGTACTCATCTTCGACGAAGTTATCTCTGGATTCCGCGTGGCACCGGGAGGGGCACAGGAACTTTACGGCATTAAACCTGACCTTACCATCCTGGGTAAAATCATCGGTGGCGGGCTCCCCGTCGGGGCGTTTGGGGGAAAGAGAGAGATTATGGAGTGCATCTCTCCAGAAGGCCCTGTGTATCAGGCGGGGACACTTTCAGGAAATCCTCTGGCCGTAACAGCGGGAATCACAACCCTTAAACTACTTGGGAACCGTAAGATATACCGGGATCTCAAAAGAAGAGCCACCCACCTCGTCTCTTCCCTCGAAGATATTTCGAAGAAAGAGGGTGTGGAAGCCGTGATCAACCGGGTAGGGTCCATGTTCACCACTTTCTTCACAGGGGAGAGAGAGGTATTCGATTATGAAACGGCGAAAAAGTCCAACCTAAAAAAATATGGCCTCTACTTTCATGGAATGCTCGAAGAGGGAATATATTTCGCTCCTTCACAGTTTGAGGCTGGATTCGTATCTTCCGCCCATTCAGACAGGGATATAGAGAAGACCATCACCGCCGCAAGGAAGGTCATGAAGAAATTGTAGCCCCACATGCCGATATCCTTCTAATAACCCGATAAAGTGTAAGAAAACAAGAAAGGCCGCCCTCACAGGAGGCCTTTTCATCTG
>CAYSOQ010000298.1:0-2423 GCA_964432685.1 uncultured bacterium | reverse complement strand
TCACTTTACGAAGACCTCGCATGGGGGAAGATTAGGGATTGCCCCATCGAAATGAATGGGATAAGGGTGATCGCCTTAAACGTTACGAAGCTTCGTAGTGATAACAGGGACCCCAGGGAATACCTGGCCCGCCTCGAGAATTGGGAAAAGAGGGTGAAAAGTGGAGGGGGCCATTTCAGGGTTGTGAATGACCTCGACCGTCTGGACAAGATCCTTTTGGATTGATGAATAGCTTCTAAACCTGAAACTGGCTCCAAGGTTGTTCCATGCCTGGCGAAAAGGTCAGACCTGAAACCCGCTTTCAGGATGCATAAGATTTTCTGAGCATCCCCATGAAAATCATCATTGCCATTTGCATCTCCAGGAATAATTATGGTATTTATCGTGATAATTACGTGAATATGAGGGGACATGTGAAATGACTAAGGTGATTAACTTCATTGGCGGCCCCGGATCCGGAAAATCCACCTTTTCTTACAGGCTTATGTCTCACTTAAAAGTTAAGGGAATTTCGTGTGAATACACAGGGGAATATGCCAAGGAAAAAGTGTGGGATGATCATCTGAAAATATTTGACAACCAGCTTCTGGTCTTTGCCCAGCAGCAGCGCCGGTTTCACAGGCTGACGGGAAAGGTGGATTACATCGTTACGGATGCGCCCCTGGTCCAGTTTATCTACTATCTCGATGAGTTTTCCCCAGGTGAAGAGAAGGGCTCTCCCCGGTTCTTAGCACTGAAAGAACTCATCTGGGCAGAGTTCAACTCTTTCGAAAATATTAATTTTTTCATGAAGCGGCCGAAAGTCTTCAGCAATGAGGGAAGGTATCAGGACTCGCAGAAAGCATTAAAGATCGATTCCGCCATCCAGGAGGTCCTGGAGGAGGGAAGAGTACCATTTTTTTCCATCAACTGTGAAACGAGCGACATGAAAGAAGTATTGAGTTATATCCGGGAGATAAATGATAAAGACACTCCGTGAGGAACTTGAGAGAATAGTAATCCTGATAATTTAACGGCTTCCCCTCTTGTTAAGTTCCGTCCGAATTGCCCCATTGAAACCGTCCATACTTCTGTTGCCCAGCCTTTTCCCATTGATAAACACTGTGGGGGTTCCCCTCACTCCAAGGCGATTCCCCTCGTCAACATCCCTGTTCAACATTGCGGAGATTTCAGGATCCTTTAGAGAGGCCTCGAACTGTGCCATATTGAGACCTACTTTTTTCGCGATTTCATGTATTTTCTCTTTGCTCAGGCTCCGGTAGTTTGCGAAAAGAAGGTCGTGAAACGCCCAGAACTTCCCCTGCTTCTGAGCCGCGATAGATGCGGACGCGGCCAACCGGGCGAATGGGTGCATCTGAAGGGGGAAATGCTTCATTACAACTTTAACTTTTTTCGGGTATCTCTCGAGCACCTGCTCGAGTGTGGGGACAAGCCCCGCACAGTATGGTCATTGAAAATCATTGAAGACGGCAATCACCACGGGGGCATTCTCAGGTCCCTTGAAAGGAGAATTGGAAATATCGATCTTTTTAATGAAATCAATGGATAAAACCTTGATTGTCTTCTCTTTACGGTTGCTGAGGTAGAGCCTGTCTCCCCGGGGGGACACTTCGATCCTGTCCACATCTTTCCCCGCGGGAATCCTGTCCTGGAGAATACCATCCGCGTAGAACACGAGGACATTTCCCTTATCTGTTAAAACGAAGGTCCACCTTCCATCGTATGTGGCCCCCACGTCCAGGGGAGTCTCTCCCAGGTTGAGGGTTTTCTCAAGTGCCCAGTTGACGGATGCGTTGGCGATACCTGTGATCATCATAATCCAAAGGGTAAACAGGATGATTAGAGTGTTTTTTTTCTTCATAAGATGATTCCTCGTTTGTATTTTAATCATTCTACCAGACAATAAAGGGGGATGGGGAACTGATAATTCCTAATTCCGAGTTCTTAATTCCTAAAAAAACAAGCGGAACAGACCCCTTTGCGCTACCTTCGTAATCTGGGGACATAACAGCTTGTTTTTCGGGCTAACTCTAAACTGTTTTGTCTGTAAACTGCACAATTAGTGCACAATTTAAAAGCACGCCTTCCTAAAAAAGGGGTGGAGCCGGGGAAATTTTCATGAGGATTATTATAGATGCCTCTCTCTGTATGGAATGCCAAAAAGAGAACCATATGGAAACGAAGATGTTGATATATTTCACTTATTTATCTAACAATTGCTTCTTCTACAACTGGAGTGATTTCACAGGTGCAGCGTTTGAAGCCTGGATATAGGAATTTGTTAACTGCACCCAAATTTTCTGCTTCTACAATATAGAAAATCACATGTTCAGAGAATGCGCCATACATGGCAACAAGCTTGGCCCCTTTCGCTTTTGGATTATACAGTGTCTCTGACCCTCCCTCGTCTTTGGGACATGTCT
>CAYSOQ010000297.1:0-2440 GCA_964432685.1 uncultured bacterium | reverse complement strand
TATAATTTTACATTCTAACACAAGGTTTAAGAGAGTGCCGAGAGAGTGAATACCGAAGGTTTAAGAGTAAATTGGAGCGTAAGGGGCAGGGGGGGGGCTGACCCCGCCACGGCTAAGTCGCGCTCGCCCGATAAAGGGGAGAGAGATTCCTCAGCCTTCCAACGATTTCAGGGATCTTTGCAACAGCGTACTCTATTTCCTTTTCCGTGTTGCCATACCCGAAACTGAAGCGAAGGGATCCCTGGGCATCAACGGGGTCCACTCCCATCGCGGTGAGCACGTATGAGGGTTCAAGCGATCCAGATGTACATGCCGACCCGGTGGAGGCGGCAACGCCAATCATGTCAAGGGATACCAGAAGGGCTTCCCCCTCGACGTAGGAGAAGGAAATATTTGAAGTGTTGGGGAGGCGTATCCCTGCTTTCCCATTCACCTTGATATCTTCAACCTTATCGAGGAGTTCCTTCTCGAAGCGGTCCCTGAGATTTTCAATGAACATTGCCTCTTCCTCCCAGTCAAGGGTAAGCAGTTCAAAGGATTTTCCCATAGCGACGATTCCTACCACGTTTTCAGTGCCCGCCCTTCTCCCCCTTTCCTGGTGGCCACCATGAATGAGTGGTTCCAATTTTGAACCTTTCCTTACGTAGATCCCCCCTGTACCTTTGAGGGCATTAACCTTATGGGCAGAGAATGTAATGATATCAGCACCAATATCTTCCACCCTCGCAGGCAGTTTCCCAATAGCCTGGACCGCATCGCAGTGAAAGGATATCCCCCTTTCCTCAGCGATTTTCGAGATTTCTTTTACGGGGTTTACCGCCCCAGACTCGTTGTTGGCATACATGATGGATATCAGGATAGTGTCATCTCTCAGGCTCTGCTTCAGGTCTTCAAGCCTGACCGACCCCACTTCTGAAACGGGAAGGTAGGTTACTTCAAACCCGAACTTCTCGAGAAACCTGCAGGTGTTGAGGACAGCTGAATGTTCTACCACCGATGTAACGATGTGCCCTTTTTTTTCAAAATTCTTGAAGGCGACCCCTTTGATCGCAATATTGTCACTTTCTGTTCCCGAACTCGTAAAGGTGATCTCCAGGGGTTCGCACCCGCAGAAGCCGGCAACCTTCTCTCTTGCCCATTCGATCTTCTTTCGAACGTTGCGGCCTGCCCAGTGGATACTCGAGGGATTCCCAAAGTATTCGCAAGTGTAGGGAAGGATCTCCTCTCTCACTTCTTTCCTTATCGGCGTTGTCGCGTTGTGGTCAAAATACACGTTCTTCAACTGCCGCCTCCCGTCTCTCGAAATATGCATCATTGATCAAGCTCTCAACCGTTATGGAATCGAGGAACTCGTCCATTTTTTCACTGAGTTTCTCCCACATAAGCTGGGTTTTACACCCATCGATGATATTGCAGACCTTGTTCACTCCCGGGTGACAACCGATCCTCGTGAAATCTCCTTCCACTGTCCTTATGACCTCCCCGACAGATATAAGAGATGGGTGTTTTGCAAGTATTACACCACCACCTGGTCCCCGAATGGTCTTGACAATATTCGCATTCCTGAGCTTATGAAAGAGCTGATGGAGGTATTTGAGTGATATTCTCTCCATTATTGCGATATCCTTGATCCTGACAGGGTGTCCCCTGCTCTGGTGTGCGAGACAAACGATTGCCCTGACTGCATACCTCCCCCTGGTCGTTATCTTCACTCTTCACCCCTCATAAGGATTGTTAATTTATTTTGCTTCAGCGTGGCGTTTGACCTCTTCATGTTCTACAAGCTTCTTGCCTAGTTCCTCCACCCTCTTCTCTAGTACGTGGATCTGCTCAACAAGGCACTGCATGGCCTTAGCCTGGGGATCAGGTACACCTGCGATTCCAGATTCATCCTCGTATACATCACCTTTTCTGTAAACTACTCTCGCAGGAACACCGATTACGGTTGAATTATTTGGTACATCCTTCACGACAACAGACCCCGATCCGACCTTCGAGTTTGACCCTATGGTGATTGGCCCAAGGATGGTCGTATTCGCTCCAACCAGCACGTTGTCCCCCACCGTAGGGTGCCTTTTTTCCTTCTTCCAGCTGGTTCCCCCCAGGGTAACCCCGTGGTAAAGGGTAACGTTTTCCCCAACCTCGGCGGTCTCACCAATCACCACCCCTGTCCCGTGATCAATAAAGAAACCGGGCCCGATAGTTGCCCCCGGATGAATCTCGATGTTCGTAAGGAAACGGAATATGTGGGACATAAATCTTCCAGTGAGTTTCATCCCCCGCCTCCAGAAAAAATTGGAAATCCTGTGGCCCCAGATTGCATGGAGCCCGGTATAACATAAAAGAATCTCCAGGACGCTCCTTGCCGCAGGATCCCTTTCAAAGGCAACCGCTATGTCTTTTTTTATTTTTTCGATCATCTCCCCACCGCGGATATTAC
>CAYSOQ010000296.1:0-2441 GCA_964432685.1 uncultured bacterium | reverse complement strand
CCCACTACGTCTACTCCATCGATTTTGGCATTGTCGTCTACTCGGTGGACTTTCATCTCCTCGGGCTGTGGCTCACCTATCTCTCGGTGGCTTTCGCTCTGCTGAGCGCGTTCACCTACGTGCGCGGGTTTGTCGTCGCCCTCGCGGCCAAGAACCGCTCGCCGGCGACCGAGTGACCGTCAAAGGGATCGAGCGGGTCGGGCGAAGGAATTCTCACGAAGAAGCGAGAATTGGCTGAACTGGAGTCACGCCTCCTGGAAATTGAGAAGAGCGTTTCGAGTCATCAAGGGACCCTCGACACATACAGGAAGGAAAAAGAAGTGCGGGTGAAGAGGCTCGAGAAGAATCGTGAAACCTTCGATGAGCTGGAAAAAGAGAAGTACACCGTGAGAGTCGAACTGGAATACGTTTCCAGGGAATTGGAAAAGCAGAAGAAACGGTCAAGGTGGGGGGATGGAGAATTGGCCCACCTGGGCGCTGAACTTACCAGGTTTTTGGGGCAGAACGAGGAGCGGCAGGGTAAAGTTGAGGGGGGGAAAATCCGTGCGGAGGGGCTCCAGGAAGAAATTGGAAAACTCAGGGAAGAGATCGTCCGCCTCGAAAGCGCGCAGAAGGTGCGGGAAGAGGAGGTGGGGCGGAGGCAGGTCCTGAAGGTGGAACTCAGGGAAAAGAAGAGCAGGCTCTCACAAGAACTGGAATCGGTGGAAAGATTAAAGCTGGACCGCAGGGAATTCCTGGAAAGAGCCGGCAAGGAGTTGGCAGGGATAGACGGGAAGAGTCATATGGTCGAAGAGAAAAAGAGGGAAACCGTGGATAAGCTGGCGAGACTTGAAGGCCTCCGCAGGAAGTTCGAGGGAAGGGTGGGGGAGAAGATGGAAGATCTCGACGGTTTGAAAGGGCGGCTGAATGGAATACTCAAGGAGTCATCAGCCATATCAACTGAAATGGAAGGCAGGAGGGAAGAAGCCGCGGGGCTAAGGGAAAGAAGAGCGGAACTGAGGACCCGCATCGAAGGAATACGGGAGATGGCCAGGGGCAGCTACGGGATAGAAGACATCACCCTATACGAAAGTAACGAAGAAATCATGTCTTTATCCGAAGAGCAGCTGGCGGAGGAACTTGAGGGGATGCGAACAAGGATAGGGTCGCTTGGTGAGGTAAATCTTCAAGCAATCGAAGAGAGGGAAGAACTTGCGGGAAGATCCGAGGATCTCACCAGTCAGAAGGAAGATCTCGAGAAATCGATGGGTGACTTGATGAAAGTCATCGAGAAGATAGACAGAGTATCAAGGGAGCGTTTTACCAGCATGTTTTCCCAGGTTAACGAGAAGTTTCAGGAACTCTTCCCCAAGCTCTTCATGGGGGGCAGGGGGGATCTTGTGCTTACAGACCCGGACGATCTTCTCATGTCCGGTGTGGAGATTATTCCCCAACCTCCCGGGAAAAAACTGAGTAATCTATCCCTGCTTTCAAATGGAGAAAAGGCTCTGACAGGCATATCAATGCTGCTCTCACTCTTCTTCGTCAGGACTGGGCCGTTCCTCTTCCTCGACGAAGTGGACGCACCCTTAGACGAGGGGAACGTAGACCGGTTCAACAGGCTGGTGAGGGAAATTTCAGATACCTGCCAGATCATCCTCGTTACACACAAGAAGCGCTCCATGGAGCTCGCCGATTTCCTATACGGGGTAACCATGGACCGGCCAGGCATCTCAAGAATCGTATCCGCTCAGATAACCTGACAAACTATTTCAGAGTTCCTAATTCCTGGTTCCTGATTCCTAATATTTCTATTGGGGTCAGTTCCCATATCCTCATGTTTTCCACATGAGGACTATTCCTTCGAGAAAAGGGGGGATTCTATAGACCATCCGTTAAGTTGTTCCTTCTCCATTCTAGTTAGAACCTGAAAAAATGGGAACTGACCCCAAGGTTTATTCAGGAATTAGGAATCAGGAACTAGGAACTCGGAACTAATGGTTAAGTTGTGGTATATTTTTCCCCTGAGCACATAAATGGACTATCCGGGGGTTGATGGTGGATTCATATTTTCATGAACTTAGAGAGGGCCTTGAAAGGACCAGGATGAACCTTTCTTCGAGGATAGATGAGGCAGCCACCGGGGTGAAAAAAATTGATGAATTCATTGAGGAACTGGAAGAGGTTCTCATCCTGTCGGACGTGGGATTTGCCACTACAAGGTACCTGTTAGATAAGTTCAGGGAGAGGGGGAGGAAAGAAAAGCTCTGGAATGGGGAAAAGGTCAGGGGAATTATGGCGGAGGTTATTTCGGAGATCCTCTCCCCGGTGGAAAAGCCCCTTGAAGCCCTCCCGCCCTATCCCTATGTGATACTCGTCCTCGGCGTGAATGGATCAGGGAAAACAACAACCATAGGGAAGATCGCGGGGTCCTTCGCCTCACAGGGAAGATCGGTCCTTCT
>CAYSOQ010000295.1:0-2446 GCA_964432685.1 uncultured bacterium | reverse complement strand
CCTTTTTCCCAGGTTGTGAAATCGACCCCCAAACCCCCCGCGCCGGGGGTTGTGATTCCATCCCCGCCTGTAGATTCCATAGGCGAGGATGAAGAGGACGATCCCGAAGAGGGAATACATAATCGTTGACGTCACAGGTGGAAGGTTCCACATGATCTCTCTTCCGATTATTTTCATATATTCCCTTCCTAAGATGAACTTTCGAACTATTATTACAGGAACCGTAGATTCAAGACAAGGCGGAAACCTGGGCCCCAGGTTACTATATTGTTCACGCAATCATCCCATTTTGAGTACCCCGATGAGGTGTGCGGATCGATTTACCGATCCGTATGCTCCCTTCATGCAGGAGAGAATCAGAAATAATTCCCGTGATATAATGGTAAATTATGCAACCCGGAGAGGAAATTTTGGGTAACAGTGCTGTCCTGGGCGCGATAAGAGATATATTCGGCGACCGGTCATCTTTCTCGGAGATAGACAGGGCATGCTACTCTTTTGATGCCACGGGTGTGTCAGTCCTGCCGGATGGAGTAGTCTTTCCTGAAAATGAGAGGGAAGTCAGGGAACTTCTTATCCTGGCGAACCGTTTTTCTTTTCCCGTAATCCCCAGGGGTGCAGGAACGGGGTTCTCCGGGGGAACCGTCCCTATTAAAGGGGGGGTGGTTCTCTCATTCGAACGGATGGACAGTATCATCGATATAGATGAGAAAAACATGACGGCAAGGGTGATGCCCGGAGTAGTTCTCGAGTGTCTCAGGGAGGAGGTAAAGAGAAGGGGCCTTTACTATCCACCCGACCCTGCTAGCAAAGCCTTCTGCACCATTGGGGGAAATATCGCTGAATGCGCGGGAGGGCCCTCGGCTTTCAAATATGGGGTTACAAAGCATTACGTTCTGTCACTGAGAAATGTGCTCCCCACGGGTGAAAGTGTTGAGACGGGGGTTTCCACGGTCAAGGGAGTGGTTGGCTACGACATCACCGGGTTGTTGGTGGGATCAGAAGGGACCCTCACAGTGGTTACAGAAGCTGTGCTGAAACTGGTTCCCCACCCCGAATCTTTTTCTACCATCCTGACTGCATTCAGGGACATGGAAGAGGCCTCCACCGCGGTAAACGAGATCGTCTCTTCGAAGGTGATGCCATCTGCCATCGAGTTAATGGACAAAACTGCAGTTGACTGTGTGAGAGAACATGGGGACATTCCCATCCATGAAGATGCGGGATGCTACCTCCTTGTGGAACTCGACGGCTTCGAGGAAGAAGTGAGGGTACGCTCGTTGAAATTCATGGATACCCTTTCCCGCCTGGGCCCGCTCTCCATCAATGTGGGGGAGACCGAAGATGAGAGAGAAGCACTGTGGGCCATGAGAAGGGCTATCTCACCATCCCTTTTAAAATTGAATCCGAAGAAAATCAACGAAGATATCACTGTTCCGAGGACGAAACTTCCTGCCATGATGGGGCACCTGTCTGAACTCTCGGAGGAGTCAGGGATACCCATCGTCAGCTTTGGGCATGCAGGGGATGGAAACATACATGTGAATATAATGATCGACGATAGCAGCCCGGAGGAGGTTCGGAAAGCCGGGGAAATCGTAAGGAGAGTATTTTCCCTCACTGTAGAGATGGGGGGGACCATTTCGGGTGAGCATGGTGTGGGGCTGTCGAAGAAACCTTACCTGTCCATGGAACTGGGCGAGGACCAGATCAAGCTGATGAAAGGGCTGAAGCACCTCTTCGACCCTAACTTGATTTTGAACCCCCACAAGATATTTCCAGACTGAGGATACCATCATGACCCTTGTGAGAACCGGTAGAGAGATATCTAAATGTGCCAGGTGCGGTTCCTGCCGGAGCGTGTGCCCCCTTCTTTCAATCGACCATAGCGAGGCGGCCGTAGCGAGAGGAAAGATTGAGGTGATCAAGAAAGTCCGCGAGGGGTCGTTGGGGGCATCTGATGATATCTACGGGTCATTCCTGGATAACTGTCTCCTATGCGGGAGATGCGAGGTTAAGTGCCCCAATAATGTAAATACTTTCGATCTTTTCACCTGGGAGAGGAATATGGTTGCCAGAGGAAGGGGAATTCCCATGGGAAAAAAAGCCCTCCTTGCGGGCCTCTCACTTTCCCCTCCCCTTGACAGGGGGGCGGCACGCCTTGGGAAGGGGATCATCTCCCTTCTTGCAGCCAGGGTTCCCACTTCGAGCGGCCTTTATTACAGGATCCCCTCTTGGTTCGGGATGGAAGACCGCTATGTACCGGAAATTCCCTCCCAATCGTTCCTCCACGCTTACGGGAAAGAGGGAAAGTCCCTGAATGAAAATGGCTCGGCACTGTTATTTGCCGGCTGCGTCTATAATTACCTCTTCCCGGAAGTGCTCGAGAAGGTCTGTTCATCCCATCCGGCGTCCATTGAGGTCCCTGTAGAGCATCAATGCTGCG
>CAYSOQ010000294.1:0-2459 GCA_964432685.1 uncultured bacterium | reverse complement strand
CTTCCCTCTGCACTCTCCGAATATTTCATAAAGGAGAAAAAATCTATTGTTGTGGCTGGGACCCATGGGAAGACCACCACTGCCTCCATGGTAATCCATGTTCTCAAGTGTGGAGGAGCATCCCCCTCCTTTTTTGTGGGCGGGATTCCAACAAATAGCCTCGTTCCCTCGGAGACGGGGGATGGGGAGTATTTCATCGTGGAGGGTGATGAATATGACAGCGCCTATTTCGATAAGAAGGCCAAGTTTTACCATTATCGTCCTCACTATCTGATCCTCACCAGCATAGAGTTCGACCATGCCGATATTTATGGAGATCTAGGTACGATCGAAGCGGTATTCAAGGATCTTGTATCCCTTGTACCACCTGAAGGATTAATCCTCGCATGTACGGATTATCCTGGCGTGCGCTCAGTTATAAAGGGAGCTGCATGCAGGGTCATTGAATATTCCTCGGAAGATCATGAGAGAGAGCTCTACGTAAACTCGGTGGAGTATGGGGAAGGGAAGGGGCTCGGCCGTATACGATTTGGCGAAGAGGAATTTACCCTCACCCTCAAGGTACCCGGTACCCACAACATAACAAATGCTGCAGCAGCGGTTGCACTGTCGAGAGAGTTGGGAATTCCCCTTTCGAAAAGTCTTACTTCCATGGAATCGTTTTCGGGAGTTAGAAGAAGGCAGGAGGTCGTGGGTGACAGGGGGGGGGTTACCCTGATCGACGATTTTGCCCATCATCCTACCGCGGTGGCCAGAACAATCGAGGGTGTCAGGGGGTTCTACGGGCCATCCCGCCTGATCGCAGTCTTCGAACCGCGCTCAAATACTTCCAGGAGAAGGCTATTTGAGAATGAGTTCGCCCGGGCTCTTTCCCTGGCGGATATCGCCCTTATTTCCCCGCCCCATAATCCTGGAAGGATTCCCGAAAAGGAGCGTTTTTCACCTGAAAGAGCCTCATCCCGGATCGATAAAATCGGTGGCAAGGGGGTTCCCTTTGGTGATGTAATGGATATACCGGGATATCTTGCCGGGGAAGTGAAAAGAGGAGATCTGGTGCTGTTCATGTCAAACGGTGATTTCTCAGGAATACAGGGGAAAACCCTGGAGATGATCGAAAGAGAGAAATAGTGCATATGGTTGATTCCGGATGAATTGCCTGATTGTGTGTAAGTGATTAGCCATTTACCCTGGGAGGGGCCATGATTGAGAAAATCGGTCACGTCGGAATTGCAGTGGAGAGCCTTGAGAAGGCGATCCCATTTTACAGGGATGTCCTTGGCCTTCCCTTCGAGGGGATCGAAGTGGTGGAGAGGGAGCAGGTGAAGACTGCCATCTTCAGGGTGGGGGATTCGAGGATAGAACTCCTGGAATCGACTTCCCCGGGTGGGCCCAACGGAAAATTCCTGGAGAAAAGGGGTGAGGGAATCCATCACATATGTTTCAAGGTGAGTAATATCAGGAAAGCAATATCTTCCACACTTGACATGGGTGCGCGGATGATTGACGAGGAGCCCAGGGAAGGAATACACGGGTCTAAAGTGGGGTTCCTCCATCCGAGGTCTACCTTCGGAGTTTTGATAGAGTATGCTGAAGAAACCGATTGAATCGGAATTGTACGGATCTGGCGGAAGGGTTCATAAGGTCTTCCTCCTGCTTTGTATCCATAACCATCAACCGGTGGGAAATTTTGACCACGTCATCGAGGAGGCCTACGAGAAGGCCTACCTTCCATTTATCGAGATTTTATCCACCTATCCAGAGATAAAGGTAACCCTCCACTACTCGGGGATACTCCTTTCCTGGTTCCTTGAAAAAAAGAAAGATTTTATAGACCTCCTACTCCGGCTCCGGGAGAGGGGCCAGGTAGAAATTCTGGGGGGAGGAATGTACGAACCCGTGCTGTCCCTCCTTCCCGAAAGGGACAGAATAGGCCAGATCGAGAAGATGAGCGGGGTTGTGAGGGAAATATTCGGGAGAAAGCCCAGGGGGATGTGGCTCGCAGAGCGCGTGTGGGAACCGGACCTCCCAGTGACCCTGAAAAGGGCGCATATGGAATACCTTCCCCTTGACGACTATCATTTCAAGAAGGCAGGGGCTGCGAGTGAAGACCTTACCGGGTATTTCCTCACGGAAAGGAACGGCTATTCAGTGAAGGTGTTCCCCGGGTTGGAACGCCTCAGGTACACGATCCCATTTATGGAACCCCGGGAGACCCTGAAGATATTGAATGAAATGAGAAATAAGGGGGGTGCTCCCGCCGCAGTGTTCGCCGATGACGGAGAAAAATTCGGTGTCTGGCCCGGCACATGGGCATATGTGTACAAAGACGGGTGGCTCCGGAAATTTTTCGATCTCATCCGGGAAAACGGGGAGTGGCTCGCTATAGAGACCTTCTGCGGGTACCCCCAACCGACTGCGCCACGCACGTGGAACGCGCGCTGCCGGTGACCATGGACATC
>CAYSOQ010000293.1:0-2465 GCA_964432685.1 uncultured bacterium | reverse complement strand
ATCGAGGAACAGGAACTGGCTGCCCTGGAAGATGAAGAGGGCGCCGTGGTTCGCGCTCCTGTCGTTACCTTTCTCGGACATGTTGACCATGGCAAGACATCGCTGCTCGATGCGATCCGGCACGCCAATGTGGCTGAATCTGCGCCGTCTGCCCTTGCCTCTGCCTCACCCAGGCTTCGGAATGTGCACTGCTCGGACAATTATGGTGTGGAAGACGAGCATCTTCCTCCGGGAGAGGGGACCCTTAACTGGAGGAAGGTGATACGAACCCTTGGGGGAGTTTCTTACGATGGGCCCCTGACCCTGGAGATCCGTGATCCCCTCAGGGGCACGATTGATGATACGGCAAGATTTACAGACCCTGTCGCGAAAAGTGTAAAGTTTCTCGAGGAACTTTTGGAGGCTGAAAGTGGATAAGGCCATGATCGAGGAAATGCTCTCCGACGCCATACGGGACCCGGGGAAGATAGAGAGTGTCGAAGAATTGGGCGGAGATGCCTCCACGAGGCGGTACTTCAGGATCGTCTTCAAAGAGGGGGAAGGGGGGGGAAATAGTTCCATGATCCTCATGCGTTACCCCCTGGACCACATCGAAGAGGGGGAACTCCCGTTTCTTAACGTACACAGGTACCTTCACGACGCGGGTGTTCCCGTCCCAGTGGTTTATCTTCATATGCCAGGGGCCAACCTCCTCTTCCTGGAAGATGGGGGAGACATGACCCTGGAAGGGGCAGTGGACCAGATGGGGTTCAACCCGTCCATCGAAAATATTTACCATAAAGCAATGGATATAATCGTCAGGATCCAGGTAGAAGGAACCTCCCGGCTAGACTCCTCCTCAATATCTGGGAAACTTGCCTTCCACCGTGAAAAGTTTATGGAAGAGATGGACTTTCTATATAAATGGGGCCTGTCGAAACAGGTCCCCGGGATCGCAAAGAAAATGAAGAGAGAAGAATTCCTCGGCCTGGTGGACCCGGTGGTTGAAACACTCGTTTCTCTACCAAAGGTCCTCGTACACCGGGACTACCACAGCAGGAATATCATGGTCATGGATGAGGGTAGAAGGGTCATGATCCTTGACTTTCAAGACGCGCGCATGGGGAACATCTACTATGATCCAGCGTCCCTTCTCTTCGACTCCTACGTCCAGCTTCCCGGGAACTTGAGAAGAGACCTCATGAAGGGTTATGCTGAAAGGGTCAGGGGGGAATCCTTCGTATCTTTCTCGTCATTCGACGAGTGTTACAGAAACCTCCTGACAATGGCTGTTCAGAGAAACTTGAAAGCTCTGGGCACCTTCTTCTACATGTATCTTGGAAAGGGCATCGACAGGTATCTCACCTACGTTGAGGGCACGATTGATTACCTGAAAGAGAACCCGGTCCTCGAGGAAGAGTACGGGAAACTTTCTAAAAAGGTGATCCCATTTCTCGAGGAAATCGCAAGCTGGCTGCCCGTAAACGGGGGGAGAGAAATTGAAAGGGATGATTCTCGCGGCAGGCCTGGGGACAAGACTTAGGCCACTCACCTACGAACTGCCCAAGCCTGCAATACCTGTCCTTGGAAGACCCGTCATATCCTATAACATGGGATTCCTCTCTCGTTATGGAGTATCCGAACTGGTGATAAACCTCCACCGGGTACCCGGTCTCCTCAAGGGCGAGATCAAAAAGTGGGGGAAGTTTCACGGGAAAATCCGTTACATAATCGAGCCTGATATCCTCGGGACGGGAGGAGGAATTAAAAACGCCCAATTATCCTTCCAGGGGGAAAAGGAATTCATTATCGCAAACAGCGATACGATCGTAGACTTTGACCTTGCAAGCGCTATTGCATATCACCACTCCCGGGGAGCCGCCGTCACGATGGTACTGTTCCCCTCTCTCAATGAAAAGTATACCTCCGTCTTTTTCGCGGAAGGAGGGGAGATCATCTCTATCGGCGGCAAGAAGGAGGGTTACTGGAAAAAAGGGCTTTATACGGGTGTCTCCATTCTTTCAACTTCTATCTTCGACATCCTTAAGAAGGGAAAATCGTGCATTATCAGGGATTGTATCGAACCGCTTATCGAAAGGGATAGTTCTGTGTACGGTTATTTCACGGAAGGGAATTTCCTGGATTTCGGGACACCATCCGGTTACCTGGAAAGCACCCTCTCTCTTCTCGAGACGGGGGAAGGAGGGAATATCCTTGACGTAGCCGGGGCGGAAGTTATCCCGCCGGTTTATGTAGGTGAAGGAGCACGCATCGGAAATCATGCAACCATAGGGCCTCTTGCCGTAATCGAAAGGGGATCCACCATTAAGGATGGAGCCTCAGTTCAAAGGTCGATCGTTTGGCCGAATGGAGTGGTTGGGAAAGGGGTGAAAGTATCAAATGCAATCGTCACACCACAAAGGATATTGAAATGCGCACCTTGAAAGGGGAAATCGAGGACAATCAACGAACCAGCAATCTATCCC
>CAYSOQ010000292.1:0-2471 GCA_964432685.1 uncultured bacterium | reverse complement strand
TGTGTTGAACCAATACAGGGATGGCCCCTGTTACTGCCGGCTACCTGGGGCAAGGATATCCGGGGATGCAGACACCACACCTCTTACATGCCTCTTCTTTATTAAAGAAAGGGTAACATCAGACAAATTCATGGTTCCCACAAAGAAAGATCCCATCTTCGCCGGTAATCCGGGGAAAGTGGGCGGAATGCGCACAATCTCCTTTATCAGCATGGAAAAGCCAATCATGGGTATTATCACTTTCTGGCATAATTCACCCCCCACTTGCACGCTTATTCTCACAGAGGAGCATCAGTGAACAGGAAAATTCTCATAACTGCATCACTTATCCTTTCACTCTCCGCTACTTTCGTCATATGGCGGAGGGTTAAAAATGCAGAATTAGAAATCTTGAAAGGTCAGGACCGGGGGAAGATCGCAGTAGCGTCAAAGACACTACAACCTGGAGACCCCTTCGACAGGGATCATGTTGCCGCACTGTCCATTCCCCGGGTATCCATATTCTCACGCATGGTCAAAGGGAGTGAATTTCCCCTGATTGAAGGAACAGTTTCCAACCATACCATTTTAAAGGGGGAACCGATCACCTGGGACGACATGAAGGAGCCAATCGAGTTGAGCCGTTTTTCAAGGATCATAACGAATGGTATGAGGGCACTCTCGATTCCCGCAGATGAACACACTTCTTTCTCAGGCATGCTTAAGCCTGGAGACCACGTGGATATCTATCTCACCCGTATGAAAAAGGAAGGCCGAAAAGAGACTATCCTCCTCCTGGAAGACCGCTTCGTCGCAGCTGTAGGATCCCATTATGCCGATGAAGAGAGTTCTGGGGAAGAGGGGGGAGTCTCCTCTACCACCCTTCTCCTCTCCCCTATACAGGCTGCCGTCCTCATCAACGCGAGAGAGGACTCCGATAGAACAATCAGCCTCGTCCTTCGGAACCCCAAAGAGAAGCGAAGAATTAAGGTGGGGAGGTCAGCGAAAGGAAGGTTCCGTTCCATCGAGATATTCAATATGGGAACGCTCGTAAGGATCGATAAGATCAAGGTAACCAGAGGAAGAAAGGGGAAACCGGGTGTCAAATAAGGCGATTTCTATGTATATGATTTTGACTATGCTCCTATCCATAGTGATTTACCCCCCCACCATCGCTGAATCTGCCGACATTTTTCTCAACATCCCCCTGGGCGAACAACAAATCATAAAAAACAGAGAAGTAAATAGAATCGCCGTAGGAAATCCAGACCTGATTGAAGTGTCTCCAATGAAAGATGGAGGAGGGATCCTGATTGCAGGTAAAAAAAAGGGAAAGACAGATATCATCATCTGGGACAAAGAGGGGATAAACCGGTATTTTGTTGAGGTCATGGATAACCCCCTTTCAAAGGACAGGAATATGGATGGAGAGCTCTTGAGACTACTTTCCCATCTGGGTGTAAAAAACGGTGCAGTCCTCCACATGGAGGGGAAACGCATCATCACAGGTGAAGGATCCAGGGACACGGTGGAAGAAGCAACGGCACTTTGCTCACGGATAGAGGGTGTTGTCCCTGCCCTGACAGAGGCGGGTAAAGAAAATCACGAGATCCTGTTCGAACTCCATTTCATCGAGCTCAGCAGGGGAACTCTGAAAAACATCGGTGTTTCATGGCCCCCGAGCACAGAACTTTCCTCGGAATATGTGAGAGATGGAGAAAAATCATTTCTTCTCCACACTTCACTAAACTTGATACTCAAACACCTGTCTTCAACTGGAGCCGGCCGGATACTCGCACGGCCTACCCTGGTTTGCGAAGAAGGAAAAGAAGCTACATTCCTTGCAGGGGGAGAGATTCCCGTCGTGATAATCGGAGAGAACACGCGGGAGGTTATCTGGAAAAAATATGGGATCATTCTTCACCTCGGGACGAAGCGGAAAATCGATGGAACATTCTCCACCGATGTTGACGCAGAAGTGAGCACTATCGACCACAGCAGCGGGTCAGGGGATATCCCTGGATTCATCACCCGTAAGGTGACAACATCCTTTTCGATTACCCCGGGAGAGACGATCATTCTTTCGGGGCTTGTGAAGAACGACATGATAAAGGATGTCATGAAATTCCCCATTTTAGGAGACATACCCATCATTGGAGAGCTATTCAAATCGAGAAGTTTCCGTGAAGACCGTTCAGAACTTCTCATTACCATTACACCCACCCTCCTGGACAAAAGAGTCAGTATACAACGGAGAGAAAAGATGGAACATGATTATGATGTTTTACATAAAGATCTTAAATTTAACTTATTGGATTAATTGACTATGGCTCGATTAATACTCACCACCTCTTCAGTCGGAAACGGCCCCCAACCAGGGGATGATGAGAGTAAACCCCAGCAGGCTACCGGTGGGGAATTAACAAGGATTGTCCAACCGGAACAGATGGAAAAGCTCCACCGGGAGGTGATCTCACGCATCGACCTTAACC
>CAYSOQ010000291.1:0-2489 GCA_964432685.1 uncultured bacterium | reverse complement strand
ATTCCTTTGAACTTTGAACTACCAACGACTTTCATGGTTTTTTCGGAATTTAAGAATTCTGAATCCGGAATTACCATCTACCGTATATCCCATTTACAGTTGTATCTTTGATGCCTCCCACCCTATCATGGCCATTTTCCTGGCTCTGCCACCCCCATAGTTGCCGAATTCCCCCGATTTTCTGATGACACGGTGACAGGGGATGAGGTAAGGGACGGGATTTTTCCCCAATGCGTTTCCCACCGCTCGGGCTCCTTTCCCGGAACCCACGGCCAGGGCGAGGTCTTCGTATGAACAGATTCCTCCGAAGGGAATCCTCAACAGCCCTTCCCAGACTTTCAACTGAAAATTCGTCCCCTGGAGATAGACATTAAGCGGTGCGGCATTTTTCCCGTTAAGAACCATGAAAATCCTGTTGCCAACCTCTTTCGTCAACCCCGCATCTTCCCTTAGTTCTGCTCCTTCCCAATATTTTCCGAGGGCAGCAACCGCCCGCTCCCTCCCCTCGATCTCTGAAAATGATAGATAACACACACCTTCCCTGGCTATCCCGAGAAGATATTTCCCGAAGGGGCTCTCGTGGAACCCGTAGGACACTTTTAGTCCCCTCCCCCTGATTTTTCCAGACCTTCTCTCCTCCATCGTTAAGGAGAGGGCACTATCAATTTCTCCTCTGGATTTACCTTTGCCAGGTGAATTTTTCAAGGAGTTTCTCCCCTCCTTAAGCTGTTCCCTTGCGAATTTTATCGTAAGATAGTGAAAAAAACCTTGAAACGTAACTCCTGCCCACCGCTGGATCATCAGATTGAATTGGGTCTCACTCATACCCAGATGGGAGGACACATCCCCCGCGAAAAGCCCTGACAGGGAACGTCCTTTCAGGTACTGGATAGCCTCTTCGATTCTCAAATAGTCATTCTTCATAGGTAATACTCAACGTACTGACCACTTACTTTCAGTATATCGGGTTTTGGGGGTTTTGGGGTCAGTTCCCATATATTAAGAAAGTTGAGCAAATCAGAAATAAAAACATTAGATAATGGGAACTGACCCCGTATGCTTTAGAGGTTTTTACGGAATCTTCAAATCCTGTTATACTCATAAACGGTGTAATTGATTGATTTAATTGAATGGAGGCGGATGTGCCAAACAAAATCGCTGACCTCTTCGGGGGTAATCATCCCCTCCTCTCCTTCGAATTTTTCCCCCCGAAAAAACCGGAAAGCGAGCATATCCTGGATGACACTGTAAACGCCTTGCGAAGGTTCAATCCTGATTTCGTGTCCGTCACCTACGGTGCGGGAGGGAGCACCAGGTCAAAATCTATTGATTGGACTTTCCGGATCAGGGAAATGTATGGCCAGACTGTCATGATGCATCTCACCTGCATTGCTTCCATGAGGAAGGACATTGACAAGATCGTAGAGCGACTCACCGCGGAAGGAGTGAAAAATATCATGGCCCTCCGTGGAGACCCGCCCATTGACCTTCCTCCAGATGAAATAAAAAAAGAGTACCAGTATGCCTATCAACTGGTACGCAGCTTGAGAGAGCATGATGAATTCTGCATCGGAGTTGCAGGGTATCCTGAGGGACACACCGAAGCCCCTTCGCTTGATAAGGACATAGAATATCTCAAGCTGAAAGTCGACTCAGGCGCAGATTTCATCGTGACCCAGCTCTTCTTTCATAACGGCTACTTCTACGATTTCATGGACAGAGCAGCGAAGGCGGGAATAAACGTGCCCATAATCCCCGGAATCATGCCTATCGTTAACATCAAGCAGATCCAGAAATTCGCCCAAATGTGTGGTGCAACAGTACCAGGGATTATCCTTGAAAAAATGCAGGATAAATCTCTTAACGAGATGGTGGATATAGGTGTTGAGTATGCGATCAGGCAGTGCAGTGAACTTCTCGGTTTCGGAGTCCCGGGGCTCCACTTCTATACACTAAACAGGAACATTGCCGCTGAGCGTATCCTCGACGAGATTAAACCTAAGCTGGGGCGCTGAACCAGCCCGGTTAACTCGGATCCCGGCCCTTAACCCCTTGTATTCCCCGGGCTCTAAAGGGCTTTCTGTTATAAGATAGATTTTAGGAGACGATCATTTGAAAAAAGATATTGGACCCGGTATTTTTCTCTACCCCCTCCCCACAGTTCTTGTAGGGGCCCTCGTTGAGGGTAAACCCAACTTCATCACTATCGTCTATTGCGGGATCATCCAGCACAACCCTCCCCTAATCTCCGTCACCATGGGAAAGTCCCACAACACAAGCCGGGGCATCAAGGAAACTGGGGTCTTCAGCGTAAACATCCCCTCCGAGAATATGGTGAAAGTTACGGACCACGTGGGGACATACTCCAGTACCCAGATCGATAAATCGACACTTTTCCATTCCTTTTACGGGAAACTTGAAAAAGCTCCCATGATTGATGAATGCCCTCTCACACTTGAATGTACCGTCATTGATACTCTCGCGATGTC
>CAYSOQ010000290.1:0-2503 GCA_964432685.1 uncultured bacterium | reverse complement strand
CTTTTCCGTCAATCTTCCTGCTGCGGTTGGAAAGGGATCCGGTGGGGGGTTATCCTTCGGGATCATCAAGACGAACTTCCGTCTTGATCTGGCTCTTTCTGCCCTGGAGATGACGGGAAATGGGAAGATTATATCGAGCCCCAAAATCGTAACGATCAACAATAATAAAGCATCTATTCAACAGGGAGTGAAAATCCCATATTCTACTGTCTCGGCTTCGGGGACCCAGACCCAGTTTGTGGATGCCACCCTGAAACTTGAAGTTACGCCTACGATCACTCCGGATAACACCATCATAATGCAGCTCGACGCGACGAATGACACACCCGACTTTGGAAGTGCGGTTAACGGGGTCCCCTCTATTTCAAGCAGGGAAGCGATTACTCAGGTCCTTGTGAAAGATGGCGAAACCGCAGTGATCGGCGGAATTCTCCAGATCAAACGCTCAGAATCGGTTGATGCTGTCCCCTGGGCTCACAGGATTCCCATTCTGGGCTGGTTCTTCAAGAAAGAAGCCGTTCAGAATGATAATACGGAACTCTTGATCTTCATCACGCCGAAGATTATCAAGCAAGGGAATCAAATCTAAGATGATGGTCCTGGTTACCTGTGGCACCTGGAAGCAGTTTCAGGTGCCCTTTTTGTTTTTGTGGAGATAAGGGGTATTAATGTTCAGATTTTTCAGCGCGGGAGAATCCCATGGGAAGGGGCTGACCGTAATCGTTGACGGTTTCCCATCCGGTGTGCCAGTGAGCGAGGAATTCGTTCAGAAGGAAATGGCCAGAAGGATGGCGGGGTTCGGCCGTGGTGGAAGGATGATAATCGAAAAAGACAGTGCGGATTTTACTTCGGGTGTGAGGAAAGGAATTTCTCTCGGTACTCCCATATCGGTCCTCATCAGGAACAGGGACTTTAAAAACTGGAAGAAGCTTATGTCTCCCTTCGGCTCATCCGTGGCGGAAGGGGATAAAGTGAAAAATCCAAGGCCGGGGCATGCAGACCTCTCGGGAGTACTGAAGCGGGGAAGGGATGACGTGAGAGATATCCTCGAGAGGGCATCTGCGAGAGAGACAGCGAGCAGGGTTGCAGCGGGAGCACTCGCAAAAACACTCCTTTTTCAATTTGGGATATACTTGTTGAGCAGGGTGGTTTCCGTTGGGAAAGTGGTGGACAGGGGATCCCCCGGGAAAAAAGGGTTTCCCTTTGAATCAGTTGATGGGGACCCACTTAGAATGTTCAACCCGGTTACATCTGAAGCTGGGAGAATTCTGATTTCCGAGGCAGAGAAGGAGGGGGACACCGTGGGGGGCAAGTTTGAAGTAATTGCGATAGGCGTGCCCCCTGGCATAGGTGATTATTCCCAATGGGACAAACGCCTGGACGGCAAGGCTGCGAAGGCGCTAATGTCAATCCCAGCCATCAAGGCAGTGGAGATAGGGGAGGGAGTTCTATCGGCCAGGCGGAGTGGTAAAAAAGTTCACGACAGGATTTACAGTGGGAAGGGGAATGAATTCTACAAGGGGAAATACCGGCTTCCCTTTTTTAGAAAATCAAACAGTGCGGGAGGGATTGAAGGGGGGATGAGCAACGGGGAGCCAATTGTCCTCAGGTGCTATATGAAACCGATCCCATCTCTCACCGTGCCCCTTGAAACTGTATCCATAGATGATTATTCTCCTGTGACTGCAGTGCGGGAAAGAAGCGATGTGTGCGCAGTCCCGGCGGCATCGATCGTGGGAGAAGCCATGCTTTCAATCGTCCTGGTAGGAAGCCTTATTGAGAAGTTCGGGGGTGATTGCCTCGAAGATATGAAGGGTTCCTATGAGCGGTACCTCGAAAGGATATGCTTAAGGATTTGAAAGGGTTGGTCATCACCGGGTTTATGGGAACCGGCAAATCTGTTGTAGGGAAAGAACTCAGCGTCGAGATGAAGATGGAGTTTGTTGATCTCGATGAGGTCATAGAGAAAGAGATGGATTTGAGGATTTCGGATATATTTGAAACAATGGGAGAGGAAAGTTTCAGGGAGGTTGAGAGCCGTCATTTGAGAGAGGTTTTATCTTCCCCTGGGAGAGTCATCTCCACAGGAGGGGGGGCAATTATTTCACGTGAAAACAGGGTCCTCATGGGAGCCTATGGACCTGTCATCTGCCTGTGGGCCAGCCCTTCCGAAATTATGAAGAGACTCGAAGATACGGTTGACAGACCACTCCTCATGGGGGAGGACAGAAAAAGCAGGATCAGTGAACTCATGGATATGCGGTCGCCTTTCTATAATACTTCTGATTTAGTAGTCGATACCGATGGGAAGAGCGTGGCATTAGTTGTCAGGGAAATAATCGAGGCCCTGGGGAGGATATTTTGACACTCGAGGCGACGGTTAATGTAGGTCTTGCCCCCGTTTCCTACGATATCTTCATCGGGAGGGGAATAGATGATTTTATCGGGGAGTGGATACACAGGATCTACTCCACGCGACACGTGCTGCTTCTTGTCTATTTTC
>CAYSOQ010000289.1:0-2504 GCA_964432685.1 uncultured bacterium | reverse complement strand
CCATGGCCGGTGCGAGCTTTTCCTGCACATCTACAACCATCAAGAGAGCTTCATCCCGCTCTAATAGTCTAACCATTTAGTTCCTCCTCACTACTCCTGGTTTTTCATTGAACTCTATTCTCTGAACCCGGAACTCGGAACTGTTATATAGGTTGTCCCACGTTCTACGTCCGGCGTCCTATGTCCGATGTCCGACGAAATATCTGAAACTTATTGTGTTTTTGTTTTGCTTTTCCTCTGAACTCTGAACTCCAGTCTTCCTCCCCGGCCGGGGCCCTCTATATGATAATTATACCCTCTTCCATCTCAGTCAAGTTTTCAAGGCCCTCTTCCCCCACAAGGTAAGTGTTCTCTACTCCTACAGCCCCTTTACCAGGAAAAACAAATTTCGGTTCGAGAGCGAGGGTCATCCCTTTCCGTATGATGAAATTGATCCCCTCTGCAATAAAAGGGTATTCATCCACCTCTACTCCCAGGCCATGTCCGAGGAACTTTACGCGGTTTCCTGGAATTCCCATGAAACATTCCTCCAGTCCCTCCCTTTCCGCAATCTCTACCGATTTCAGGTACACATCCTCACTCCTTCGGCCCGGGCGGATCATTCCTTCAACGTTTCTAAGGATCTCGATGGCAACCCCATGAGCTCTTTCGATTTCAGGATCTTCAATCTTCCCCCCCAGTGAAAATACCCTGGACATATCGGTTATATATCCCTGTTCGACCCACATCATATCGACAATAACCGGTTCCCGCTTTCCAATAATTCTTTTGCCCGGCCCCACGGGAAAGGACTTGTCCGGACCATCCCCTCCAAGAGGAGTGTCAGTGTAAGTCCCCACTGCCCCGGACGGTCCCGAAAGTATATGGAAAAATGGAAGTTCCTGACTCCGGTTTCTCATCCTGATGAACCCCCCGTGGCCATCCTTGAGTGCATGTTCGACAATTTCCCCGGCCAGGTCGATCTCCCTCTTTCCCTCAACTATGAGTTCCCCCGCCTTCCCCATCAGCTTCACCAGGTTCTCTCCCGATTTTCTCATTCTCGCAACCTCGACCTCTGATTTCACCGCTTTCACTTCTCTTATAAGCGGTGTGAGATCAACCACCTTCTTCCCTTCTAGAAGAGGGGATAATCGTTTGTAAAGGGTAACAGGCAGCACGTCGAGGGAGAGTGCGGCAACCTTGGCATTACAGGCCTCCTCTTCGATGGCTGTAAGGATATCAACTGGAGAATCTATCTTGACCACATCATGGATGAGCGATTCTTTACGGGCCCTATCGAAGTACCGCCTGACAAAGTAGCGGGGGGAAGAATCTTTCCCCACCACGAGGATCCCCTGCTGTATGCATCCTGAAAAATAGAAGAGGTCAGGATTATGGTGGATGAAAGAGATTTCGATCCCCCTCTTCTCCATGAGGACCTTCAACTTCTCTATTCTTGAGTCGATCTCACTCTGCGTAATTTCCATTTAAACTCCATCCACGCTGAACCCGGTACGACGCCTTACTCTCTTATACACGTGCCTTTTCTCCTCACTCCTCCTCACCCCATAATTCTTCGAGTTCCTGGTACGACGGGGGGTATTCCGCCTCAAACCTCAGGTACTGCGGAATGGGGTAACGTACACCCATCCTGTGGGTCTTCTCCAGTCCCTCTACGATTTCCTCTCCCATGGCAAAAGGAAATGTAAATGCCATCTCATGATCCCCTGTCATTCCGAATATCCTGTCACCATAACAGGGTAGAATCACCTGGGGCTCCTCCTTCTTCTTTCCCTTGATAATGATATCAGAGCAATCGCCCCTGCCAGAAAAATCAGACTTAAGGGATCCTCCCCGCTGGAAAAGAGATGCGTTTACGAGGCGAAGCACCTGTGCGGAGTTTCCATACACAAGGACAGTTTCAGGTTCATATCCTATCCTCGAGAGGGGCCCCACCACCACATGGCTGTACTCTCCCACTGAATACTTTTCAAGGGCTTCTTCCATTTTTCTCGCAGCTTCCTCATCAACGGTGTACATCCCCTCGGCAAGCTTCCCATCCGAGTAGTAGCTCAAGCGCTCTTCGAAGCCGAAAACCGCCTTCGCAATGGGGCATGATATATCCTCTCTACCCATGGCAACGGTCCAACCATATTTACGGGCGATTGAAATCCCCTGACAGATTGCCAGTCTTTTCTTCAAATCCCTGGAGGGGATTTTTACCCTTTCCGGAAGAAGGGATGAATCTTTAACCGAATCAATCCCCAGTGGGAAGGTGTCTGTACGCAGGTATTTTTCCAGTGCAATATTCAACGCCTTCACGTCCATAACGTCCTCCTTGAATGGGCAAACAAATAATTAAAGTTCCCTGTTCCAGATCCCAGCTATTCAAATCCGAAGCACGAAATCCTAAATCCGAAACAAATCAGAATCACCAAAATTTACACAAAACCAACAATATAATATGACTTTGTTTTGGTCATTTGTATTTTGAATTTATAATTTGTTTAGTGTTTCGTGCTTAG
>CAYSOQ010000288.1:0-2506 GCA_964432685.1 uncultured bacterium | reverse complement strand
ATCACGACGGCAAGACGAGCGGGTACACGGTCCCGAACCCGAATGCGCAGGCGAGTCTTATAGTAGAGACATTAGAGAAGGCCGGAATGGATCCACGGACCATAAGTTATATAGAAGCGCACGGCACGGGGACCTCCCTGGGAGACCCGATTGAGATCACAGGATTAAGCAAAGCATTTAGAGAATATACCAGGGAGACACAGTATTGTTCGATCGGGTCGGTAAAGTCAAACATCGGCCATCTGGAGTCAGCAGCAGGGATTGCCGGGTTGACGAAGATCCTGTTACAGATGAAGCATAAAAAACTGGTGCCGTCGCTGCATGCGGAGAGGATAAACCCAAACATAGATTTTGAAGAGAGCCCCTTTTATGTGCAGCAGGAGTTACAAGAGTGGAGGCAGCCGGTAATTGAAGCGAAGGGTGAAGAGCAGAGGTGCCCAAGGAGAGCGGGGATCAGTTCATTTGGGGCCGGGGGGGTCAACGCACACGTGGTGGTGGAAGAGTATGCAAATTCGAAGAACGCATCCGGCCCGCACAGTAATGATTCCCGAATCATCGTATTGTCAGCCAAAAATGAAGAGAGATTGAAGGTCTATGCAAAAAAGCTGGTAGATTTTCTGGGGCAGGAAGAGCCGGAAGAGAGGGGAAGCCAGCAAGAGATTGCATCACTGATCAAGGATACCGCCGGTCAGATAAGACAATTACAGGCAGAGACAGAGGTAGAAGCTGAAAGAAGCTCTGACGTTGAAAAAGAGAAGGCATTCACTGAACTCATCAAATTCGGGAGATATTTACTGCTTGGGGTTTTCCGGGAGATGGGAGTTTTTCAAAAAGGAGGCAAGAAATATAAGAAAGAGCAGTTACGAGAAAAGCTCAAGATAGTGTCTGAATATTACCGATTATTTGAGGTGTTGCTGGATATTTTACAAAGAGCGGGATTTATACAAATAAACGGTCACGATATCATAACCACTGAGCAGGTGGGAGCTATAGCGAATGATCCTGAAGAGTTAGAAGGAAAAAAAGAGCGAATGCTCTCGCAGTATCCTGAGCTGGCAGCCCACACTGAACTGACGTGGGTATGTGTGAATGCGTATCCCGAAGTGCTCAGAGGGAAAAAGTCATATGCAGATGTCATGTTTCCGGGGGGGAGTATGTCTTTAGTGGAAGACATATACCGGGGCAATGCCCTTACCGATTACTACAATAGCCTGGTAGCGTATGCGGTAAAGCACTACATCCGGGGAAGGCTACAGGAAGATCCAGAGGCCAGGCTTAAGATTCTTGAAGTAGGTGCAGGCACAGGAGGGACAAGCTCGGTAGTGCTTGAAGAAATCAAAGAATGTAGCGGGAGTCTCCGTTATATGTACACGGATATTTCTAATGGGTTTACCCAGCATGGCAGGAGAGCATATGGCAAGAGATACCCATTTGTTGAGTTTAAACGATTGGATATAGAGAAGGAGGTAGAAAGCCAGGGATTTGAGCCATGTGATTATGATGTGGTAATCGCAACGAATGTGCTGCATGCGACGAAAAGAATCAGCGACACGCTCAAAGAAACCGGGAACCTGTTAAAGGGGAATGGATTATTAATCCTCAATGAAGCAACCCGGGTATCGGAGATGGGTTCATTGACTTTCGGATTAACCAGTGGGTGGTGGTACTACGAGGATGAGGAGGTACGGCTGAAAGGGTCGCCGTTGATTGGGGTGTCCCAATGGAAAGAGGTTCTGGGAACAAATGGTTTCGGGAAGGTAGAGGTATTTGGATTACCGCAGAGGGGGCTGGAAGAATCTGGGCAGAACCTGATTGTGGCGGAACGTGGAGAAAAACGGGCAGAAGAAAACGGGCAAAGAGAGAAGAAAGCAGTCAAGGCAGAAGTCATTGATCTTAATGACATGGCGTATACGCTGCAGGTGGGACGCGAAGGAATGGAAGAGCGGCTGGCCATGGTGGTGGGGAGCACGAAGGAGCTGCAGGAGAAGTTAGGCCGGTATTGTCAGGGGAGAGAAGAGATAGAGGGGTCATATCGAGGCAGAGTAAAGGCAGAGGGAGGAGCGTCAAATCTTTTGGTTGAGGGGGAAGAAGGGGAAGAATTCATAAGAAGTATTATAGGTAATCAGAAGCTGCATAAGATCGGTCAGCTGTGGGTATCGGGGATTACTATTGACTGGGAGCTACTCTATCAGAACAACCCCCGCCGCATTTCTTTGCCGACGTACCCTTTTACCAGGGAAAGCTATTGGGTGCCCGAGATTGATACCAGGACGAGTAGGGCAGCAGCCACAAGGTTCATTCACCCACTCTTACACCAGAACACTTCTGATTTATCCGAACAGCGTTACAGCTCGACCTTTACTGGCAAAGAGTTTTTCTTATCGGATCATGTGACAGAGGAAGCGCGACTCCTGCCAGGGATGGCCCATCTGGAAATGGCCCGGGCGGCAGTAGAAGAGGCCGCAGGAATAACGGAAGGGGATACGAGAGGAATACGACTTAAAAA
>CAYSOQ010000287.1:0-2517 GCA_964432685.1 uncultured bacterium | reverse complement strand
CACGCCCCCTAATCTCCGAAAACGGGTTCCAGGCCCAGTTCCTCATTCCCATGGCAGTTTCTCTCGCCTTCGGTATTCTCTTCGCCACAGGGATAACCCTCCTCCTGATTCCCTCCCTGTACATGATCCTCGAGGACGTGAAGAGCATCTTCATTTTTTCCAGGGTAGTGCCCGTATCTCCTCCACGGGGAGATGAAGAGAGATAAAAGCAGATTCTCGGCCCCCCCTGGGAAAAACATGTTTCCTTTATAAATCAGGTAGGTTAGCTTCTCCTACCCCCCACAGGGAGGAAGGAATCTTGAATCTTGGGTGGATCCGGTATCATCTTATGATACACACGATGAGGTGCGGCTTCAGGACGTGTCCACCGCACCCTCCACATAGATGGGGTCATAGCCCCTGACGTGAGGTTATCCTCATGGCGATTTCCAGGAATTTCCACCTATACGCGGAAGAATTACTTCAGAAAACCTTGATCACTACTCATACTGTTCGGCTATTTCCTTTCGGCATCTGCCCCCTCCGCTTTGGAGAATCGGGCGAGTTACATGAACACTTCGTTAATAAAGGAGGTTTTAGCCATGGCGAGACATAAGAAAACCGGTCAAACAATGGATAGGGCGTTCAGTTTTTTAAATTTAAATGAACGCCAGATGAAACCGAGGAGCATTGGGGTTACGGAGATTCGGGGCCCCTACTACAGCGTCCTTGGGAAGAGGAATTTAGAGGACATTCTGGACACCATGGGGGATTATGTGGACTCCCTGAAGTTCGCAGGCGGTTCTTTTGCCCTGATGGAAAGGAAAGTTCTCAAGGAGATTATCGAACTTTGCCATTCTCGCGGGGTTATGGTATCCACGGGAGGCTTCATAGAGTATGTCCTGACCCAGGGCCCCGAAGCGGTAGGGCATTACATCAGGGAGTGCCGCGATCTGGGATTTGACATCCTGGAGATTTCCAGCGGGTTTATCTCCATCTCTACTGACGACTGGCTTCGACTGGTGGAGAAGGTACACCAGGTGGGCCTGAAGGCCAAGCCGGAAGTGGGGATCCAGTTCGGAGCGGGGGGAGACACGAAGGCGGAAGAGCTAGAGTCAGAAGGGATAAAAGATCCAGACTGGATGATTCTCCAGGCGGAAAAACTGCTTGAAGCGGGTGCCTACATGATCATGGTCGAATCGGAGGGGATTACCGAGAATGTGACATCCTGGAGGACTGACGTAGTATCGAAAATCATCAATACCCTGGGGTTGGAGAAAGTCATGTTCGAGGCAGCAGACCCAGAGGTATTCGGATGGTACGTGAAGAACTACGGGCCAGATGTGAACCTCTTCGTAGACCACAGCCAGATCGTTCAGCTCGAATGCTTGAGGAGAGGTATCTGGGGTACCAAGAGCCTCTGGGGCAGGGTAGTCACCTTCAAGGAAAATCGAGCTGCCAAGGTCCTGGAACTGGCGAAAGAGGGGTAATATGATTCAGGGACGGTAAGTCAGGAAAAAGGCTCGATTAACAAATGCCGGGGTTTGATAAGTTCCCAGATGGAGGGGAGTTCAAACCCCGGTTTCTTTTCCAAATTCAAAGAGCCAGATATTTCGAGTTAAAAAAATCAAGTTTCTCTTGACCCGAGTAGACTGCTTGATACCATACCATGAAATTTACTTTGCTGGTTTCAGCCATACTGGCAATCGTTTTCCTTCACCCGGTATTCGCCAAAGAGATGTCGAAGATGGGGAAAATGAAGATGGAGAAGATGGAGATAGTGATGAAGCTTGGAGGCCAGGTTCCACTCGATATTCCATTATTGGACGAATCGGGAAAAGAAGTTCCTATCGGGTCCTTCCTGAAGAGGCCTACCCTCTTGACTCTCATCTACCTCATGTGCCAGCACACCTGCCCAATGCTTTTAAATGGAGTCGCATCCCTTCTCGGGGAGAGCAAGCTCCTTCCGGGAAAAGACTACGATGAAGTAACGGTAAGTCTTGACGAAACAGATACCCCCGCGCTGGCGTTGAAGAAAAGGATTAATTATCTGAAGGCTGTTGGGAAACCCTTTCCTTCTGATTCCAGGGGTCCCGCAAAGTGGGAGGATATTCTCGACGAGATGGCCCCAAAGGCAGGCCTGACGGAAAGTCAACGGGCCCTAATATTCCGTTTTCTCACGGGAGAGGAAGGGGCATCCGAAAGGTAAGTTACGGCGGGACATTCCCATTCTGGTCGCATACCGGGAGATGTGATATATTCTGATATCACCTGCATCGGTGGAACCCCGGTAAATATGATCTCTTGATAAGGAGGATGAGTTTATGGACAGGAAGAGGGGATGGGTTTACTTCACGCTGGCAGCTCTCATGGCGATTGTAATGGTTTCCGTCAGCGCATACGGAGGTTGGGTGGAGACGGATGCTAATGGAGATGTTACCTATATATCTGGCGATAAGGTGAAAAGCGTGTCCAAAGATGAAGCAGGGTGGACTATATTCGATTTCAAATCGAATTCCATGACCATGGTGAATCCTG
>CAYSOQ010000286.1:0-2529 GCA_964432685.1 uncultured bacterium | reverse complement strand
CACCGGGTCGAGGAGCGTCAGAGGCCAGAGATGTCCATATACAAGTTTACGGAGAGAATCCTGAATGGAGGTGAAGTCCCAGTATTTGCCATGGGAGAGAGCAGCAGGGACTACACCTACATCAGTGATATTGTGGATGGCGTCATGCTTTCCCTGGATCATCTCGATGGCTACAGGGTTTACAACCTGGGCGGATCCCGCGTTACGAAGCTCTCCCGCCTCGTGGAAATGATCGAGGAGGCGTGCGGCAGGAAAGCAAAAGTAACGCTTTTGCCGGAACAGCCGGGGGACATGAATATAACCTACGCGGACGTTTCCAAGGCGGGGGCAGAGATAGGGTATAAACCCGTAACCCCCATCGAGGAGGGCGTTGAGGTTTTCGTTAACTGGTATAAACATAATCGACACAAGGAGGTTTAGATGAAAGTAACGATTTCATTCATCAAGGCTGACATCGGATCCATCGGCGGGCACATCAAGCCGAGCGACGCGCTGTTAAAGAAAGTGGAGAGGGTCGTTGCAACGAAAGGAAAGGGATTCATCATCGATTTTTACGTGGGGCACACTGGTGATGATATAGGCATACTCATGACCCACAAGTTAGGTGAGAATTCCTCGAAGGTCCACAAACTCGCCTTCGATGCCTTCATGGAAGGGACGAAGGTGGCGAAGAAACAGGGCCTCTACGGCGCGGGGCAGGACCTTCTAAAGGACTCTTTCTCCGGGAACGTGAAGGGCATGGGCCCCGCAGTGGCGGAGATGGAGTTCAATGAAAGGCCCAACGAGCCTTTCCTGGCCTTCGCGGCCGACAAGACCGACCCGGGGTGCTACAACCTGCCCTTCTACCTTGCCTTCGCGGACCCCATGCACTGTGCGGGCCTCATCCTTTCGCCTAAGATAGGATCGGGCTTCGCCTTTGACATCATGGATGTTGAGTACACGGAAGGGGACAGGTTAATCAGGCTGAACGCCCCCGAGGACCTGTATGACATTGCGGCGCTCTTAAGGGACCAGGAGAGGTTCGTTGTGGAGAAGATCTACTCACGGGCCTCCGGGGACATCGCAGCGTCCATCAGCACCACCAGGCTTCACAACATCGCGGGGAAGTATACCGGGAAGGATGACCCCATCGCCCTCGTGCGGGTACAGGGTAATTTCCCGGCCACGGGAGAGGTCCTCTCACCTTATTCGATCGGCCACTACGTTGCTGGCTTCATGCGGGGATCCCACCACGGCCCCCTCATGCCCGTTACGAGAAACAGCTCGATCTCATACTTCGACGGGCCCCCGGTGGTGAGCTGCTTAGCCTTCTGCGTGAGCAAAGGGAAGCTCACCGAGTATGCGGATGCCTTCGACCACCCCTTCTGGGACTACGTGCGTACCAAAGTCTCCAGGAAGTCGCTGGACATCAGGAGCCAGGGCTTCTTCGGCCCTGCCATGCTTCCATACAGCGAGCTCGAGTACGGCGGGATTGTGGACCGCCTGGGCAAGCTGGACAAGAAATTCAAAGTTAGAAAGTAACTTTTTGAGGGGGCTCCAGCCTGACAAAGGAGCCCCCGCCCGACTTTATTTCTTTTGATTGCCCCACATCCGCGGCCCCTTTCCGGCCGTGATTCCCCCTTTACGGATTATTCCGGATAAATCCGTGCCTCCTGTTTTTCCATCTTGAGTTTTGGTGATTCCCACAGGAAATTGATATGATTGAAAATTGAATGGATGAATCTTTGGGAGGTGTAATGTGGGAAAGAAGATATTCACTGTGGATTATTCATTCGCCCTGAAGGAGCTAAACCCCCTGAAAAAAGGGATATCCAGGGAAGAGCTTGCGAAGCGTCTGCGTCTCATGCGGGTGAAGAACCGGGAACTCTTCCTCGAACGCACATCTGGCAAGGTGGGGTTTTACTCCCTTCCCTACTTCGGGAAGGAAGCGCGGAAGATCAAGAGGTTTGCAGGTTACCTGAGGAGGCGCTTTGACCGTCTCGTTGTTCTGGGGATCGGGGGGTCGGCACTGGGTGCTTCGGCTGCCCTGTCGGGCCTGGAAGACAGGCTCGGAAAGGGGGCAGGTGAGGTGACAATACTGGACAATATCGACCCCGACCGCCTCCATCTGCTGTTTTCCTCGATGAACCTCAGGCGCACAGTCTTCAACGTTATCAGCAAATCGGGGGGGACTTCCGAGACGGTATCGGAATTTCTCCTGGTGGCGGACCTGCTTAAGAAGTCCATCGGTAAGGACTGGAAGGACCATCTCATTTTCACCACCGACCCGGAAAAGGGGATGCTCCGGGAGCTCGTCGAGAAAGAGGGATTTTCCTCCTTTCCCGTCCCTCCCGCTGTGGGAGGCCGCTTCTCGGTGTTTTCGCCGGTAGGGCTTTTTCCCCTCGCCTTCGGAGGAGTGGATATTTCCTCCCTCCTCGAGGGGGCAAGGTTCGTAGACGGGATCGCCCTGGGGAGAAGGGGGGAGAGGAATCCTGTTCTCCTTCTCTCGGCCCTCTACTCCTACTTCATAGACGGGGATCCGAAAAACAC
>CAYSOQ010000285.1:0-2542 GCA_964432685.1 uncultured bacterium | reverse complement strand
TTATTTTGGTATCCGGGAACTGTATAATGGGTCTTAATTAAAAGTTGTGGGAGTTTTTTATGTCCGGTCATTCAAAGTGGCATTCAATCAAGCATAAGAAGGCAAGGGAAGACGCCAAGCGGGGTAAGGTTTTCACAAAGGTTACCAGGGAAATTATCACTGCCGCCCGCATCAGTGGAGGGGACCCTGATCAGAATCCAAGGCTAAGGACTGCCATGCTGGCGGCGAGGGCAGTGAACATGCCTATGGACAATATCCAGAGGGCCATCAAGAGAGGTACCGGGGAACTCGAGGGTGTTTCCTTTGAAGAGGGGACATTCGAGGGATACGGTCCGGGGGGAGTGGCGGTGATGATCAAGGTCCTCACCGACAACAGGAAACGTACCGTTTCCGATATTCGCTATATCTTCAGCAAAAACAACGGAAACCTGGGAGAGACGGGGTGCGTCTCCTGGATGTTCGAGAGAAAGGGAGTCATCAACGTTCCCACCGGGCTGATAAGCGAGGATGATCTTCTCGATGTCGCCCTTGAAGGAGGAGCGGAGGATATCATGAGCGGGGAAGGAGCGTCGGTGTACGAAGTATATACCGATCAGTCCGCATTTGAGGAGGTGAAAAGGGCCATCGAGGAGAGGAAGATCGAGATCGAGTATTCAGAGATAACCATGGTCCCCAAATCCACCGTAGAGATTTCAGGAAAACCGGCCCAGCAGATGCTGAACCTGATGAATGCACTCGAGGACCATGATGACATACAGGAAGTCTTCGCAAACTTTGATATTTCAGAGGAAGAAATGGAGGCCTTCGGGGGGTAATGGTTGCTTAGGATCCTAGAGATAGATCCGGGCAGCCTGTCCACCGGCATTGGCATCGTCGATTTCAAAGGACAGCAACCTGCCTACGTGTACCACGAGAGGGTAAAACTCAAAGCCTCCCTCGATTTTTCTACCAGGGTGGAGATCCTCCACCTGGAACTGAAAAAGGTTATAGAAGAGTACAATCCGGGCCTGTCGGCAATTGAAAAGGCTTTTGTTTCGGTGAACCCTTCATCGGCTCTAAAGCTAGGCCAGGTAAGGGGAGGTGTGATGCTCTCCTGCCGGATTATGGGGCTTCAGACAGTTGAAGTTTCCCCCAGGGAGGTAAAGTTATCCCTCACGGGCTACGGCGCAGCGGAGAAATCACAGGTTGCGGAAATGGTGAAAAGGATCCTGGGAGTAAAGGGAAAGCTCTCTTTCGATGAGTCTGACGCCCTGGCAATCGCGATCTGCGCCGGGTTTCACGTGACGAGCAGGGTTGGGAAATTATCCAGGCCAGCCTCTCAGGAATCAGGAGATAGTCTATGATTGATTACGTGAGTGGGACACTGAAGAGGATCGACAGGTCCGGGGCAGTGGTAGACGTTTCCGGTATCGGCATCAGGGTGGAAATGTCGACAAGGGATATTTCAGAGCTTCCTCCTCCCGAGAGTTCAGTGAGTTTTTACGTGAGGCCCCTTTTGAGGGATGACAGGGCCATCCTGTACGGTTTTACTTCCGAGGAGAGAAGGCGCCTCTTCAATTTCCTCATCGCAGTTCCATCCGTCGGGCCCTCTACGGCAATGGGGCTGATTTCTATGATGGATTACGGGGAGGTAGTGAACGCCATCCTTGCGGGAGACCACGAGGCCCTTTCGGCGGTTCCCGGGATTGGCAAGAAGACCGCTCAAAAGATTATCATAGAACTAAAGGACCGCCTGAAGAAGCTTGCAGTACAGGTTCCGGAACGGGACCACCCATCAATGAGCGCAGCGGGGATGAGGAGGGACGTTGTGGATGCACTCATAACCCTCGGGTTCTCGAGGGGTGATTCCCTCTCGGCCTGCGCGAATGTCCAACGGGGCCTTGGAAAAGAACCGGGGAGTGTGGATAATATATTAAAGTTGTGCCTGAAGGAACTCGGGGAAAAAAGGAGAAGGTGATAGGCAATGGATGGAAGACCCCTTGATGGAACGCTCCAGCCCGACGATTTTGTGACGGACCTGTCCCTCCGGCCCAGGATGCTGGATGACTACACTGGACAGGAACTGGTAGTAAAGAACCTCCGCCTATTCATTCAAGCCGCCATGGGCAGAGGAGAACCTCTCGACCACGTCCTCATTTCAGGCCCCCCGGGCCTTGGAAAGACTACTCTCGCCCATATCGTTGCCCATGAAATGAGTGTGCCCATTCAGAGTACTACGGGCCCTGCCATAGAGAAGAAGGGCGACCTGGCGGCGATCCTTTCGAATCTGGAGAACCGGCAGGTTCTCTTCATAGATGAGATCCACCGGCTTTCTCCTGCAGTGGAGGAAATCCTCTACTCTGCCATGGAGGATTATTTCCTCGACATCATTATCGGCCAGGGCCCCGCTGCAAGGACGATCAAGCTTTCACTCCCCCCCTTCACTCTTATCGGGGCTACTACGAAGACAGGTCTTCTCACCTCCCCCCTAAGGGACAGGTTCGGAATTATCCTGAGGCTCGAATACTATTCACCGGAAGACCTGATGAAGATCGTCATAAGG
>CAYSOQ010000284.1:0-2587 GCA_964432685.1 uncultured bacterium | reverse complement strand
GTTTTTTTATGAAGTTTGATGGTTCAGGCAATAATCCTCCTTTTTCATTCTTAGTGGGCCACGAGCTGTTGAAGAAGGCGCTCATTTACTGCGCCATCGACCCCGGGATCGGTGGCCTTCTGATCCGTGGTGAGAAGGGCACTGGCAAGACCACGGCTGTTCGTTCATTTTCCCATGTTCTCCCCGAGAAGGAGGTAGTTTCCGGGTGCCGTTTTTCCTGCGTTAAGGGCGGTGACGTGTGCGTGGAGTGCGATGCCCGTGGTGAATCCCTTTCGTACGAGAGGCGTTCTGTGGAGGTAGTTGAGCTTCCCCTGAATGCGAGCGAGGACCGTGTGGTGGGGAGTATAGACATAGAGGGAGCCCTCCGTGAAGGTGTGAAGCGTTTCGAGATGGGTGTGTTGGGGGAAGCGAACGGGAACATCCTGTACATAGACGAGGCGAACCTTCTGGAGGACCACATAGTGGACCTTTTGCTGGACGTGAGCGTGAGCGGTGTGAACCGTGTGAGGCGTGAGGGTGTGAGTTTCGATCATCCGTGCCGTTTCATCCTGGTGGGTACGATGAATCCCGAGGAGGGGGAGCTAAGGCCCCAGTTTATGGACCGTTTCGGCTTATCCGTGGAGATTGAGGGGTTCAGTTCTTCCCGGATGAGACAGGAGGTAGTGGAGCGTGTATTTTCCTTTGAAGCGGGGAGGGATGTGGGGGATTGGAAAGAGGAAGATGATGGGATACGGAACAGGATCGAGACTGCCCGTGAGAATCTTTCGAATGTTGAGATAGATGGGGAAAGTGTGTCCCGTGTGTGCGAGGTGACCTCCGAACTGGGGTTGTACGGGATGCGTGGTGACATCATGTTGATGCGGGTGGCCAGGGCGTCCGGCGCATACCGGGGGCTTACCCGCCTGGATTCAGAGGGCTTGAAGGATGGCTTTGCCCTTGCCCTTCCACACAGGGTGAAAGGGGGTAGGGTGAAAGAGGAAACCCTCGAGCGCATGGAGGAAATCATCGGGAGCGGCCTGCCTCTTTCCACGGGAGGCGAGACAGTTGACGGTATCAGCCTGGGAGAAGGCAAGAAGGAGCACACGAAGATCATTTACTATTCCGATATCCCGGGCTGGGGGGTAAGCGCCGGGGAGGAATCCGGTGATCCCGCGGAGGGAGGGAGCGGACGAACCGGGGGAAAAGGGGGGTCAGGAGAGAGGTATCCCATAAATCACTGCGGCGACCCAGGTTGCGAGTTCTGCCATGGGTACGTGGACTCGAAGGATTTTGCTCCGGGTGATGAATTCGAGACCATGGTCTTTAGTGCTGCCAAGGACAGGATCTTTAGAAAGATGAGCGGGAAGAGGAGCCTGGTCCGATCGAGGAGGCCTCCCGGCCGGTATGTAGCTGCAAGGAGGGAAAAGGGGGGAACCGTGGCCATGGATGCCACCATCAGAGCTGCCATAATGGGGGCAGATGGAGCGGGGAAGGTGAATGTGGGGCCCCAGCACATCATGTACAAGGAGTACCTGAAGAGGGCGGGCAACCTTGTTCTCTTCCTCCTGGACGGGAGTTCCTCAATAGAGACACAGAGAAAAATTGGATTTCTGAAGAGTTCGGTGAAGGCGGTGCTCAAGGATGCCTACGTGAGGAGGGACAGGGTATCGATTATCGTGTTCCGCGACAGGATCGCGGAAGTACTCCTTTCGCCCACTTCCTCCGTGAGGAAGGCGATGATGGCGGTGGACGGGATCCGCTCGGGGGGGACCACTCCTCTCTCCCTGGGCCTGTACGGAGCGTACAAGGTTATGCAAAAGGAAAAAAGGCGATCACCGGACCACCCTATCTATCTAATGGTCATCACCGATGGGAAAGCAAATATTTCCGCCTTCGGGGGGGACCCCTATCTCGAGTCACTCCACATGGCGGGAAAGATCAGGAGGTTGGCAATTACGAGTGCCCTGGTGGATGTTACGAGGCTCAATGTGGCCCTCGAACCGTTGAGGAAGAAGCTGGAAATGTGGGAGAATGGAATGAGATCCTCGGAGATATTCTACAGCGGGCGCGCCCGGATGCTGGCCGAGGAGTTGAAGGGTGATTATCTCTCCCTTGGCGAGCTGGCAAGGGATGTGCAGGTGTCGGCCCTTTCACGCAGACAGAGGATTATTTAGGAGGCCCCGTGTCGAGAGAGAAAATCGAGGAAAAGTATGGCCCCTTCGGTTCAGCTGGGAGTGTGCTTTTTATGGGGGGAATCCCCATCTCTTTGAAGGGAGTCATGAGGAAACTAGACATGGAAAGAGAAGAAATAGTTCCTGTAGATTGTGGGACCATCGAGGATGAACTCCACTTCGTGAGGTTCGTCGATTTAGACGACAGAACCCTTGCGGTCTTCGAGATCGATGAGCTGTATAGAATCAGGGGGGAAATACGCTCCGACCTGTTAAAATGGATGGGGGACGATTACTTCCGGGCGAATTGGAGGGTTTTCTGTCCAGGCGGCGGGGAAGAGTGGCTGGGGCGGGATATGGGGAAGAAATAGTTCCTAATTCCTAGTTCCTGATTTCTCAGAAAACCTGAAACTGGTTTTTTCTGGGACCTTGACACT
>CAYSOQ010000283.1:0-2588 GCA_964432685.1 uncultured bacterium | reverse complement strand
CTCGAAGATTTCAAGGATGCTGATTTTGTGGTTGAAGCTGCCACAGAGAATGAAGATGTAAAGCTGGACATCTTTTCCTACCTGGAAGAAGTAGTTCCAGAAGAAGTTATCCTCGCATCGAACACTTCTTCCATATCCATAACAAAAATAGCGGCAGCCACAAAAAGGGCCGAAAAGGTTATCGGAATGCACTTCATGAACCCCGTCCCCTTAATGAAACTCGTGGAGGTCATCAGGGGCCTTAAAACATCGGATACAACATACCGGACCGTGAACAACATGGCTGAAACGCTTGGAAAATTCCCGGTTCCCTCGGCGGATTATCCGGGGTTTATCGCAAACAGGATACTTATCCCCATGATCAACGAGGCAGCTTACGCCCTGATGGAGAGTGTGGGAAGCGTTGAGGATATTGATACGATCATGAAGCTCGGTGCCAATCATCCCATGGGCCCCCTGGCACTCGCGGATCTCATCGGGATAGACACCTGTCTTGCTATCATGGAGGTATTGCATGATGGGCTTGGAGATTCAAAATACAGGCCGTGTCCCCTTTTCAGAAAATACGTGGAAGCAGGATGGCTGGGGAGGAAAGCGGGGAGGGGATTTTACGATTATACGAATGGAGGTAAGTGATGGAATACGGGACAGTTGAAGTTGATCGACGGGGTGAGGTAGTTTTTCTGAGGATCAACAGGCCGGATGCCCTGAATGCGTTGAACGAGGATGTTGTAACCGAACTCTCCCATGCGCTGGAAACCCTTTCTCAGGATGAAACAGTGAATGTTTTAGTGATAACTGGTGCGGGGGAAAAAGCCTTCGTAGCGGGAGCAGACATCAGATACATGAGCACTCTTTCGCCAATTGAGGTTTTTGAATTCGTTCAGAGGGGTCAGAATCTTACCTTCATCATTGAAAATAGCTCCAAAGTTGTTATTGCCATGGTGAATGGTTTTGCACTTGGCGGGGGTTGCGAGCTTTCCCTCGCATGTGACCTTATCATCGCGTCGGAGAATTCCTTCTTCGGTCAACCGGAAGTTAAACTCGGTATCATCCCCGGAATGGGGGGGACACAGAGGCTTTCACGTATCGTCGGGAGAAACCTTGCCAAGGAACTGATCCTCACTGGAGATCCCATAGACGCAAAGAGAGCATACGAGATCGGCTTGGTGAGCCGTGTGGTTCCACTCGCAAAACTCGAGGAAGAGACACTCCGGTTTGCGGAAAAGATTGCATCCCTTGCACCTTTCGCATTATCGACAGCAAAAAAAGCTATAAATAAAGGGATTGATATCTCCCTCGATTCCGCCTGTTACCTTGAATTGAACTCTTTTGCCCTCGGGTTTTCCACGAAAGACAAGGAAGAGGGATTCCATGCGTTCCTCGAAAAGAGGAAAGCCCGTTTTGAAGGGAAATAGGAGGGAAATGCGAAGGAGGACAGAATGGAATTTTCGCTAAGCGAAGAACAGCTAATGATCCAGGAGATGACGAGAAACTTTGCCCAGAGGGAAGTCCTCCCTCTTGCCGCGGAGCTCGATGAGAACTCACGTTTCCCTTCGGACCTCGTGAGGAAAATGTCAGAATTGGGCCTCATGGGGATGGCCGTACCTGAAGAATATGGTGGAGCCGGGTTTGATTATATTTCTTACGTAATCGCTATGGAGGAGATCTCCAGGGCCTGTGCTGGAACTTCTGTGATCATGTCCGTCAACAATTCACTTGTTTGCGAACCCCTGTTGAAATTCGGAACGGAGGAGCAGAAGGGGAGATTTCTGGTGCCCCTTGCGAAAGGGAAGATGCTCGGATGTTTCGGCCTTACCGAGCCAGGTGCAGGATCCGATGCATCGGCGCAAAAGGCCACGGCAGTGAGGAAAGGAGATACCTATCTGGTGAACGGGACGAAGAATTTTATCACCAACTCTCCGAAAGCTGACGTGTGCATTCTATTCGCCATGACTGATAAATCGAAGAAACACAGGGGGATTACATCCTTCATCCTTGACATGAATAATAAGGGCGTAACTGTCGGTAAAAAAGAATTAAAAATGGGTATAAAGGCGTCAGAGAGTGCCTCTATCATCTTGGAAGACGTTGAAATTCCAGTTGAGAACAGGATCGGAGACGAGGGGGATGGGTTCAATATAGCAATGACTACTCTTGATGCAGGAAGAATAGGCATCGCAGGCCAGGCGCTGGGAATCGCAAGAGCCTGTCTCGAAGATGCCCTTGTCTACTCGAATGCAAGGAAACAGTTTGGGTCTACCATTTCTAAATTCCAGGCGATCCAGTGGATGCTTTCAGATATGGCTACGGAAATCGATGCCGCCAGGATGCTCTCATACAGGGCAGCATACTTGAAAGACATGGGAAAAAGGTTCTCCAGGGAAGCCGCAATGGCGAAACTATTTGCCTCTGAGGTTGCAATGAAAGCATCTGTTAAATGCATTCAGATTCACGGTGGGTACGGGTATATCCGTGAATACCCTGCAGAAAGGCATTTCCGGGATGCGAAAATTACGGAAATTTACGAAGGGACATCTGAGATCCAAAGGATCGTTATTGCCAGTTCCCTGCTTAATAAGTGAGTA
>CAYSOQ010000282.1:0-2588 GCA_964432685.1 uncultured bacterium | reverse complement strand
GTGCCAGGAGCTTTATGGGTGCCGGCAGGTCCAGCAGAAGCGCACCCGTACCAAGGAGTGCAGCGTTAAGAAAATCCCTACGGGTAATTTTCAAATTGAAATCAGACATAAGCTCATTCCTGTTTGAAAGTCGATCTCGCTTAAGGTAGGCTGAAGTTAAGCTGTTTCTTTACAGTTTACCTGAAAAAGAAAACTCATGGTGCCGGAAAATGCTGAAGATCCCTGTAAAAACCAATCCAGAGGAATACAAAAGGGCAGGTCAGGCAGGATGAAAATATCGGGATCACTTGCAGTCAGGACGTGGTACGGTCTTTCCCTGAAGGTGAGGATTTTCGGAACAGCATGGGCCAGCATAGGTCCTCTCCCTCCTCATCCGCAGCTAGTGAACATCGTCCTTAGGTTGGGGCTTTCCAGGGAGGATTCCGTGCACCTGCAGCTCCTTCACGAAACCGGTCACCTGCAAACCCTGCCTGCCCTGATAGCTTTGGGAATGATCTTCTATTACCTGTCACTGCCTCTCTTATCAGCAGTCATTGGGCTGTTGGTAATTTCCGAGATCCTGGCCGAGGGTTATGTTATTGCAAAAGAGGGCAGAAACTACTTCAGGATCTATAGATCGTTGTGGAGGTAGGGATTAGCGGACTTTCTTAACTCCAGAATATGGCGTCGTGCTGCCATAGCCGCCTTGGCACCCTCTCCCGAAGCAATTATTATCCTCTTGCCGAAGGCGTTGGTGACATCTCCCGCGGCGTACAATCCCGGGCAGGTTGTTGAGCAGTCTGGGTTTATCATTATTTCCCTCCTTTCGTTAAGTTCCACAAGATCTGACACCAGATCGGAGTTGGGCGTAAGCCCAATGGCTATGAACACCCCCTTGACAGGGATCGTCAGGGTATCCTTGCCTGCTCTTTTCCTGATAGTGATCCCCTCTAATGTTTTATCGCCTGTCAACTCGATGACCTTGTGCCCTTCGTGCCTGTGCAGATTGCCGAAAGCTGTCACCCTGTCCACTATCATCTTGTCGGCCGTGAACCTGCCGTCGGTTATAAGATGTATATTGGAGGCCACCTGGTGCAGGTTCTCCACTATCTGAAGTGCCGAGTTTCCCCCTCCGACTACTGCCGCATCTTCGCCCAACACGAAGGACAGGTCCTGGATGTTTCCGTAGAATACCCCCTTCCTCTGGAACTCCTCTTCACCGGGAACGTTCAGCTTGCGCCTCGTCATCCCGCAGGTATAGATGAGCACCCTGGCGTAGTAACTTTCGAGGTTTGAAGCTGTCACTCTGAAACCACCTTCATACTGTTCTATCTTTTCCACATCGTCTATCAGGTGGTCGACATAGTGGGAATTTATGAGCTGGTACTGAAATTTCTCGATAAGTTCGGGACCCGTGATGAAATCGTAACCCATGTAATTTTCCACTTTGGTGCTATCTACGGCCTGTCCTCCCAGATCCCTGGTGATTAGAAAGGCATCCATTTTAAGCTGAGCAGCATATACTGCCGCCGTAAGGCCCGCCGGACCACCGCCAATTATAATTAGATCGTAAGAAGAACGCTGGAATTTACAGGCAGTCTCTTTCAGGAACTTGTCTCTGCACCCCTCTGAGCAGAAATAGTAGATTTTACCGTCGCACTCAGACGATAGAGCGGTCTTTTCATCGACTTCCATACTGCAAATGGGATCCTTTTTCACTGTTTTTTCCCTTCATGACATGAGGAATATAAAATGATGCCCCCGATATTTGAGTTTAAGGTTGTCAGCTGGAACTTTCAATCGGTTTGTCTTCGTCGTCTAGCATCGCCGCGGGTATGTGGTAAAGTTACGGTGGTGAAAATGGGAGGCTAACAGGGAGTGAATATGGAACGATACGCATGGTTTATCTGGTCAGTTGGATTCCTGGTTGTCTGGGTGGTATTTTATAATCTGAAGCCATCTCTGAGAAAGCAGATGCTCCGAATGAGTATTTTCACTGCTCCCCTGGGCCTTACAGAGCCGCTTTTTGTCCCGGAGTACTGGAACCCCCCCAGTCTCTTTAGTCTTGCCCAGAGGACTGGATTCGACATAGAGAGTCTCATCTTCTGTTTTGCCATCGGCGGGATAGGGACTGTTCTTTACGAGATGATCACACCCGCCAGGCACATAAATATGAGCCACCAGGAACGCCATGACCCCCGGCACAGGTTCCACATTCTTGCCCTCACCAGCCCGGTACTGGTATTCCTCCCGCTTATTCTTCTTACTTCATGGAATCCCATCTACCCTGGGATCATTGCGATGTTTACAGGGGCCATGGCCTCCCTTTTCTGCAGGCCGGACCTCAAGTGGAAGATCTGGGTAGGGGGCGGAATATTCCTCGTCCTTTACTTTATGTTTTTCAAACTCCTGGATGTTGCCTACCCGGGCTACGTTGACAGGGTCTGGACTCTTGATGTCCTTTCGGGGGTTCTCCTGGTGGGGATACCACTGGAGGAGTATCTTTTTGCTCTCGCCTTCGGCATGATGTGGTCGAGTTTGTACGAGCACATGACTTGGGAGAAGGTCGTTTCACCATTGTAGTACGATTTGAAGGCCTGAAATAACAG
>CAYSOQ010000281.1:0-2610 GCA_964432685.1 uncultured bacterium | reverse complement strand
CCACCGCTTCCCTTCCTCCCATACCTCCGGGTACGGTCAGGTCCATGATCACTCCGTCGAATGGTGTCCCCCCATCGAGGGCATGGCGGTATTTTTCCACAGCCTCCTTCCCGTCGGAGGCCTCCTCCACCTCATAACCCAGGGTATCGAGCATTCCCCTGCAGGCTTCCCGGACCACTGCCTCGTCGTCCATGAGGAGAATCCTGCCTTCCCCCATGATCAAATCGCTCTCCTCTTCAATTTCCAGCACAATTTTGCTCTCAGGCGCGGGGAGATAAATGTAAAAGGCAGTCCCCTCTCCCAGGACGGAATCCACCTCGATGAGGCCATCGTGATTCTTTACGATCGAATAGGAGGTGGTGAGACCTAAGCCGCTACCCTTCTGTTTCATGGTGAAATATGGATCGAACACCTTATCAAGGTGCTCCTCCGATATTCCGATTCCCATATCCTTAACAGTCACCTTCACGTAGCGCCCGGGAGATATTGGCATCTCTCCCTCCGGTATCTCAACGTTTTCGCAGGATATCAAAATCTCTCCTCCACCCGGCATGGCCTGGTCCGCGTTGATTGCCAGATTGCTGATCACCTGCCCGAACTGGGAAGCATCAAGATATACCGGCCAGAGTTCCCCGGGGATATCAAGAATGCATTTCACATTGGAGCCGCTGAGTGCAAAGTCTGCAGAATCCCTGATCAGCCTTCCAATATGCTGAGTTTTCCGTATTGGGGCCCCTCCCTTTGAGAAGGTGAGGAGCTGGTTAGTCAAACCCCTGGCCCTGATGATGGCATCCTCAGCCTCTGAAAGCCTGCCTAGAACTTCCTCATCCCCCTTCGAGTAGATCTTCGCCACCGAAACGTTTCCCATGACGGCCGTTAAAATATTATTGAAATCGTGTGCTATACCCCCCGCCAAGACTCCAACAGATTCGAGCTTCTGCGCCCTGAACTGTTCCTCCTCCGCCCTCTTCTCTGCTGTCACATCCCGGAAGACGAGGACAACGCCGATGATCATCCCATCTCCACCACGTATTGGCGCCCCGCTATCGTTGATAAGATATTCTTCACCTTTCCTGGAGATGAGTACGGTGTGGTTCGCAAGGCCAACGATTCCTCCCGTCCTGAGTACTATATCCACAGGGTTCTCGCACCGGTCCCGTGTCTTTTCATTGATGATGTGGAAAACCTCCCTGAGGGGATGTCCCAGAGCGTCCCCCTGGGACCACCCTGTCAACTCCTCTGCCACACTGTTCAGGAGAACAATTCTCCCCTCCCTGTCGGTTGCGATCACCCCGTCCCCTATGGAGCGCAGAGTGATTGCTAAGCGCCCCCTTTCATTTCGGAGGGTATCTTCCGACTCCTTCCGGCGGATGAAATCGGATATTAGGTTCGCAACCGACTGGACGAAGTTCACATTATTACTGCTGAATTTTCTCTGATTTCCCGAATGGGTTCCCAGGACCCCGAAGGGTCCCTTTCCCCCGTAGATTATAGTGCTTATGCCCGATATAACCCCATGTTCGTGTAAGAGGGGCGGCCCTGAAAAACGTGACTCTTTTTTTAAATTCTCAACAACAACAGGAGAATCTTTCACCAGAGTGTAGCCCGCTTGTGACTCCAGGTCAGCACCAACAATAGCTTCTCCAACTGCACCCTCTTTCCAGCCTACACCCGCAATAAGACGGAGGGTCTTTCCACCCGGCAAAAGTTCCAGTACCTTGCAGAATTCCATTCCCAGTGTCCGTGAAATTGAAGATACAGCCTCATCCAGAAAAGCGTTCAGATCCCCTTCAGCCAGAGCTCTTAACCCCAGAGATGCCACCGCCTCCTGCTGGGTAGCTATCTGCCCCAGTTCCTTAGTCCGTATTTCAATAATCTTTTCCTGATTCTCAAAAAGTAGAGCATTTCTAAAGACGAGGGCGATTACGATTGCAATCATATCGAGGGTTTCCACTACAAGGCGGATACTGTGAAGATCGGGGAGGCCCAGGAGAATGAGGGAACCCACTTCGAACTCGCCTATTCTAAGCGGTGTCCCTGACGAAAGCCCCCACTTTTTCCTTGAAAGAATATTCTCCGCTTCTGAACCGTTCTCTTGCGCTCCCCAAAGGACTGTCTTATCAAAAGCATGGATGAACTCTGCCAATCGTAAAATCTCAGGGGAATCGGCAATATGTCCCCTTCTAGGGGGGTTTACGTCCACAACCCTATAGCTTGCTTTCCCTGAACTCTCCAAGGTTTGGAATAGGATAACCGTCCTTGCTCCCGTGAGCTCCCTCACATGTTCTGTTATATACTTCCCCATTTTCGCGGGGCTATCCGCACTCTTAAGGATATCCCTCATCATGTAGAACACCATTCCGTGATAGGCGGAAGATCCTTCGGTTTCGGCCATATCAGCATTAATATCACCAATCCCCAGCCCGCGAGCAGCCTCTTCTATCCCATTTTGAAGGTGACCCAGGGATAGAGGGAGTATCTCGAAGGGAAGCCCGGAATACTCAGAGGCTTCCTCGAGCTCTTTCTCTGGGATGGGAGCCCTCCCCGAATCGAGATAAATGAGCTTCTCATGCATATCTCCCATAAGTTCCCTGCCCACGACCTCCAACG
>CAYSOQ010000280.1:0-2617 GCA_964432685.1 uncultured bacterium | reverse complement strand
TCCTTCGGTATGAACCGTAGCGCCGCAGAGTTGATGCAGTAACGGAGGCCTGTAGGGGGCGGGCCGTCGGAGAATACGTGCCCGAGGTGTGTGTCTCCCCGCCTGCTCCGGATTTCCGTTCGTTTGATGAAGAGTTTCCTGTCTTCCTTCTCGAAGACGTTGTCCTTTACAAGGGGTTTGGTGAAACTCGGCCATCCCGTCTCTGATACAAACTTGTCGGTAGAACTGAAAAGAGCTTCTCCTGACACGATGTCCACGTATATACCCTCTTTTTTATTGTCCCAGTATTCATTTCGATAGGGTGGTTCCGTCCCGTTTTCCTGGGTAACCTCGTACTGTATCTTCGAGAGTTTCTTCCGGAGTTCCTCCTTCGTGGGTTTGACGAAAATGTCCTTCCCACCTCCACTGTCCACCTCTTTTTTCGTGTTCATCTCATTCCCCCAAACTTTCTTGAGAAACTGGTCACGTCCAGAACCGTAACGGTAGAACTTGTACCTGACAGGATTCTTACTATGGTAGTCCTGGTGGTACTCCTCTGCCCGGAAAAAATCGGTGGAAGGGAGGATCTCCGTTACGATCGGTTTATTGAACCTTCCTGATTTACTGAGTTCACCCTTCGACTTAAGAGCCAGAGTTTTCTGTTTCTCGTTGAGGTAGAAAACAGCTGAACGGTACTGGGACCCGCGGTCGACGAACTGCCCTCCAGGATCGGTGGGGTCAATCTGGCGCCAGAAGACTTTTAAGAGGGTTTCGTAGGATACTTTTCCAGGGTCGTAGGTTACTTCTACTGCCTCTACGTGTCCCGTATTTCCAGATGATACCTCTTGATATGTGGGGTTTTTCTCGGAGCCGCCAGCATACCCGGAGATCACGTCCGTTACCCCCTCGAGTTTTTCGAAGGGTGTCTCCATGCACCAGAAACACCCCCCTGCGAATATTGCTTTTTCCATTTTCATCTCCCCGTATGCGCCACTATGGAAAAGTGTGATGAACAGGAGCGATGCGACCGCAATAATCCATTTAAACCGGAACACATCCCAAATAGGGTTCACTCTTTTTGTAACCATGACCTGTGTCCTCCACTATTCCTCTAACGTTATTAGATGGGAAAAAGGTCTGTGAGGATTAAAAAAAAAATTAATTATATTTTGGAGGAATTTGTGTTTGCCAGGCTTATCGAACATTATGGAGGTTATGAGAACTCGATTCCTATACGGAAGCCGTCTTCAGATTTTTCACACCACTTCACTAACCCTTTTTTTCCTTCCAGGACCCCTTCGAAGAGCAGGGTCGTCCCAGGGCTTAAGGGGGAGGAAGAGTAGAGCCCCGCTCCTCCCTCGCTCATATTGACAACGTCAACGGTGAGTTCCCCGAAAGGAGCACCTTTTTCCCCGTGGGGGAGAATTTTCACGCTAACCGATCCTTCGCACCGGGTACGACGGTGGGCCCTCTCCTTGCTTCCAATATCGATAAGCTCTTCCTCCACTTCTCCTTCTCTCTCCTCCAGTTCGAGGGCCTCTCCAAGGATCGATTTTACCTGTAAAAGTGTAAAAGGTTTCGACATGAAGCACAGGGCATGCTCTTCTATGATATTCTCGGATTCCTCGCTCAAAAGGCTTGCCGACATTACTACTACTTTCGTTTCCGGGGAAACCATCTTGACCTCCGTCATGATGTCGATGCCATTTCCATCTGGGAGAACAATGTCGAGAAAAATGAGGTCGAAAGAGGATGTACGAATTTCTGAAAGGGCATCTGAGGCCCTGTCCACCGCATGGACCTCAATGTTCTGCCGTTTCAGGGCCCTTGCAAGGCTTCTGAGAATCAGGGGCTCGTCGTCTACGATAAGGACCTTTCCGGGAGAGGTTATAGAGGTCGGCATAGGGGGCATGAGCTATATAATAATGTAAAAACAAGTTTTTTTGAAAGAAAAATGATTCTATTTAATTCCCAACCGGTAAGGGTGACCGAAGGAACCCTGGAAGACTATCATCCATCCAACACTCAGGTCAGAAGAGTGCGTAGATGAAAGGGGCAAGGGCGGAACCTTCGGTAAGGATGATTAGGGCACCCATTCCCGTCTCCTTGAACATGCGTATACATCTTCGGGGGATGGCGGGATGGGTTACCTCGAAGGTTGCACTGAAATGATAAAGGGCCGATCATAGAAATAATATTTCTGGAAATAAAGAGTTGACAGGAGGTGTGACGAGTGTTAGTTTAATCAGAATATTCTGTAATATCAGTTAAATAAAAATAATCAGGATGACCAGAAAGGAGGTTTTCCCATGGATGAGAACAAGGGTTCGGGTTGTACTGTTCAAGCAGGGGAGCTTGGCTGCTGCAGGGTGGAATCGCTGGTGAGTATCGACGAGCGCGGGCAGATGGTCCTGCTCGACTTCGGTTCGATCCACAACGGCTACTGCGGCGACATGACCCGCATGATCGTCATGGGCCGGGCCGACGACCGCCAGCGCGAAGTCTATGACTGGGTGCTCCAGGCGCAACTCCGCGGGCTCGAAGCGGTCCGGCCGGTTGCCGGCGGGCTGCGTCGCGACCGAGATGCACCGCCGGCGGTCGGCGATAGCTTTCGCTGAACTGGATCGCACGCCGGCAT
>CAYSOQ010000279.1:0-2634 GCA_964432685.1 uncultured bacterium | reverse complement strand
ACTCTTAAATTCCGGGAGGGTCCCTACCTTATCTATGAACTTTTTCGCGAGATCCCTGTTCACCTGCCTCTTGATGTACACAAATGACCGGTTTAACCTGAGGTGGGACAGTACTATTTTCCTCTTCAATCCCAGGAGCCTCGAGGCAATGGAGGCAACTGCCAGTTTGTCCTTAATCCTCCGGGGGGATACTCCAATGGAGAACGTGGAAAGAGTTACCGCGAGTGGGCCTCCATTCCTGTCCACTATTGCACCCCTCGCAGGCGGAATTACAATGGCACTGTTGTACTGGGTATCACAATACTTCTCAATTCCATGATCACCGATTACCTGGTAGTAGAAAGCCCTTCCGACTATTGCGAGATAGAAGATAAAAAAGAAAATGATAAGTGCTTTGGCCCTTTTTCTGATCGTCATCTTTCCCTCAAAATCTTATTCACACCTGGATCCTTAAGCCCCAGCCTTTTCAAGGCGATCCTTTCGATTCTCCTGGGATTCTTGAGAGAGGCAATGGTTACCTTCAACTCCTCACTTCTGGCCTTAATCTTTTCGATTTGAGAAAATTCCGATGAAACGGCATAAAGTGTACCAGTCGTAATCGACCTCATGTAGACATCAACTCCCATGAGGAAAATAATCAACAGGAACATTACAAGGTAGACCCAGGGGCCGCGAGCTGTCCTTCCCACCCCTATACTTCTCTTCCCACCTGAGATAATTATGGTTCTTCCACTTTGACGGATTTTCTCCACCCTGTTCATGTAATCCTTTCCGCAACCCGAAGTCTCGCACTGCGGGCTCGCCGGTTCCTGGATATTTCCAGATCTGTCGGGCGCACAGGCTTTGATGTAAGGACCTTCATCCACTTTTCTTTCCCGCACGCACACATAGGTAATCCTGGAGGGCATATGCACTGTCCAGAGTATTTCCTGAAATAATTCTTCACCAGCCTGTCTTCAAGGGAGTGGTAACTAATTACGGCCACTCTCCCCCCTTTCGACAACAGCCTCGGCAACACTGATAAAAATGATTCTAGATTCTCAAGTTCTCCGTTCACAAATATCCTTAAGGCCTGAAAACTCCGGGTAGCAGGGTCGATCTTCTCCTTTTTCCTGCCCCCCCGCTTGGCTTTTAAAATCAATTCCCTAAATTTCATGGATGTATCGATTTTTCCATTTTTCCTTTCATGGCAGATTACCCTCGCTATCTTCTTCGCATCCCTCTCCTCTCCAAAACGGGATAAAATATCCCGCAGCTTCTTCTCGGGGAAAGTATTCAAAACCTGTGCGGCGGAAACACTTTCCCCTTCCTGGTGGTATCGCATGTCAAGAGGTTCGGATTTTTGAAAGGAAAACCCTCTGGATGCACCGCCCAAGTGGTATGAGGAAAATCCAAGATCGAGTACGATCCCGTTGAATTCCTTCACAGGGCACTCCTCGGGCAGAACAGAAAGATTTGCATAGTTTCCATGGATAACGATTATCCTCTCCTGCCCCTCATATATTCCCTTCCCCTTCACGGCAAGATCCGGGTCCAGTTCCACTGCTAACACTCCCCCATCACCTGCCATGCAGGATGCAATAGCCCCGGTATGTCCTCCTTCCCCGAAGGTGCAATCGAGGAACCATCCTCCTCTCTCCGGTTCCAGGTGTCCCACCACTTCGGATAGAAGAACCGGCTCATGAAACCTCTCCTCTTTCGAATCAAATGCCAACGATATTTTGAATCTCCTCCCTAACTTTTTCGTCCTTCATCATCTCGCTGCACTCTTTAAAGTTCTCGAAATAAGATTCCCTGGACCATACTTCGAATTTTTTTCCTACCCCGGTGATCACCACGTCCCTGTCGAACCCTGCATATTCCCTTAGAGACTGGGGGATGAGTATCCTTCCCTGCTTATCGATAGTTACTTCTGATGAACTCCCGAGAAAGAAACGAAGAAAGCTCGATACCTTTATGTTCATTGAAGGAGCCCGTGTAACCCTCTCCTCGATTTTGATCCACTCGGTTAAGGGATACACGATGAGGCATCCGTCCATGTTCGTGATTACAACACTTGTTTCATCATATTTCTGAAGAAGTTCCCTGAATTTCGATGGGATATTGACCCTGCCCTTTGGGTCGAGAGAATATTCGAACCGCCCCCGGAAATGCATCTACGCTCCCCCCTACTACACCATCTACCACTTTAATACACTTTCCCCTATTTATATCCATTTCAAAAGGGAAGTGTCAAGGGAATTTTCAAAATAGAAGGAAAGTTTCCTTTTATTGGGGAATCTTCCGGGGTGAAAAGAGACTGAGAAGGGCATAAGCCGAGTTCTGTCCATGAAAAATCATGGGGCAACCATTTCTCTGGGACCGGAGTTACCTGCCGGCCTCAAGCGACCTTACCCGAGAACTTCGGACGGGCCACCCTGCTCTCCCCAAGGGGAGACCGTTCTCCTATTTGGTCTTGCTCCAGGTGGGGTTTGCCATGCCACTCCGGTCACCCGGAGCGCGGTGAGCTCTTACCTCACCATTTCACCCTTACCCGACCGGCCGGCGGGTTCTTTTTTGTTGCACGTGTCTTTGGTCGCGCCCCCCGTGGGCGCTCCCCACCCCCTCCGCGTCTCGCTCGTGACATCTCGATCG
>CAYSOQ010000278.1:0-2635 GCA_964432685.1 uncultured bacterium | reverse complement strand
GAACTGCTGAACGATCCCCTATACTTAGGGCTCAAGAACAACAGGCTTCGTGGTGAATCCTACTTCGCCTTTATAGATAAATTTGTAAGAGCTGTGAAGAGCCATTTTCCCAACACGATCCTTCAATGGGAGGATTTCAGCAAGCAGAATGCTTTCACGCTCCTCGATACTTACAGGGAAGCACTTCCCTCGTTCAATGATGATATCCAGGGCACGGGGGCAGTTACACTCGCGGGAATAAGGGGCGCACTCCGGATCAAGGGAGAGAATCTTCCAGAGCAGATATTTGCAGTGTATGGGGCGGGGGCTGGAGGGATCGGGGTGGCCAGGCAGATACTCACCGCCCTTGTGGATGAGGGGCTCTCCGAACGCGAGGCAAAAGAGCGGATTTATGTCCTGGACAGCCGCGGGGTAATTTGCGAGGGGAGGAAGGGGGTGGATGAGTACAAGAGAGGCTTCGCCAGGCCCGCTGATTTCGCGGGAGAGTGGAATCTGGAGGATGAAAGCAGGGTCTCCCTGCTGGATATGGTAAGGAATGGGAAACCTAAAGTCCTCCTGGGCCTCTCCGGGGTGGCAGGTTCCTTCAATGAAAAGCTCGTTAAAGAGATATGCGCATATTGCGAAAGGCCTGTTATTTTTCCCCTTTCAAACCCCACGAGCAGTGCAGAAGCCAGCCCGGAAGAGATTTACATGTGGAGCGAGGGCAAGGCGATCGTAGCCACGGGAAGCCCCTTCAACGATGTAAACTACCGGGGAAGAGTATTCAAGGTTGGCCAGGGGAACAACGTGTTCATCTTTCCAGGCCTGGGGCTCGGGGCACTTCTCGTGAAGTCGGAAATAATCACGGGAGAGATGTTTACTGTAGCGGCAAGGAAATTATCTGAACTCGTGTCGAAATACCGCCTGGATCTCAACTGTGTGTATCCAGCAATATCAGATTTGAGGTTCGTGTGCGGTAAGATCGCAGTGGAAGTTGCTTTGAAAGCCATGGAACAGAAGGTGGCGAAGAAACCGGCCGTGGCGGAACTCCTCGAGGAGATGGTGTCCTCTCGCATGTGGGAGCCAAGGTATGCCCGCTTCACGAGGGGCACCGAACATATTTGATCCCTTCTTTCGAGTTTTGAAGGGAATAGTGGGTCGGTTCGAGCGGGAAGAATAAGGTAAGCTGTTACTCACTCCTGTAATTAAACATCCTCAATCCGTTCAGGATTACAAGGACGGTAACTCCCACGTCGGCGAAGATGGCCAGGGCCAGGTTGCCCATTCCCACGAGGGCTAGCACCAGGAATGATAGCTTCACGGCCACAGCGGAGAGGATGTTCGCCTTTATTATCCCGGAACATGCCTTCCCCACCTCTATCAGGCGGGGTATGAGGCGTAAATTGTCGCTCATGAGGGAGATATCCCCGTTTTCAATAGCCAGGTCAGAGCCAATAGCGCCGAGAGTGATTCCCACCGAAGAAGCTGCGAGAGCCGGTGCATCGTTGATCCCGTCCCCAACCATAGCCACATGCCCGTACCGGGCAATCAGGGAGTGGACCTCCCGTACCTTGTCCTGGGGGAGGAGGCCCCACCTGACTTCGTGGATGGAGAGTTTTGAGGCAACATAATTTGCCGATGCCATGTTGTCACCAGAGAGCATAATCGTCTTGATCCCCTTTCTTTCCAGTTCCCTTATGACGGATGAACTCTCTTCCCTGATCTCGTCCATCACGGCGATGACCCCCTTCACCCTCTTTTCATCAGTTACAACGATCGTAGTTTTCCCCTCTTTTTCGAGTTTTTCTATGATCTCGATTACCTCCTCTTTCACACTGTGCTCGTTCAGGACGAACCGAAGACTTCCCACGCAGTGATGCCTGTCGTAGCAGATAGTGCACTGTCCCTTCACTCCCAAACCTGGAATGGACTCGAAGTTCTCGAAGGGATGAATGTGAAGGCCCATTTTCACGGCCTCAGCATGTATGCTCCTTCCAACGGGGTGTTCCGAAAGTGATTCGAGACCCCCTGCGCATGAGAGCACATCACCCCGTGTAAAACCGTTGAGGGGGATAATATCTGCTACCACCGGTTCGCCCCGGGTGAGTGTCCTCGTTTTATCGAAGGCAACTGCTTTTATCTTTCCTGCCTCCTCCATGAAGCGCCCCCCCTTCACCAGCACGCCGTGGCGGGAAACATTTCCCATGGAGGAAAAGACTGTGATGGGGGTGGAGATCACGAGGGCACAGGGACAGGAAATCAATAAGATCGTGAGCGCCTGTGTAAACCAGGGGTCGAAGGGCATCCCAAGCAGGCCTACAGGAACAATTACCAGGAGAAGGGCTGTTGCGAGCATTGAGGGAGTATAGTATGTAGCGAATTTCTCGATGAAACGTTGGGACCTCGATTTCTTCTCCTGAGATTCCTCCGCAAGGGAGATGATCCGTGAGAGGACCGATTCGTCAGAGAGCTTTTCAACCCTCACTTCCAGGTATCCGTGGCTGTTTATGGATCCCGCATACACCTGGTCCCCCTCGTATTTGTTTTTAGGGAGGGGTTCTCCAGTGATTACCGCCTCGTCTACGATGGACGATCCCAAAACGACCGTTCCGTCAAGAGGGACCCGGTCTCCCGGCCTCAGGATTATCACCTCCCC
>CAYSOQ010000277.1:0-2635 GCA_964432685.1 uncultured bacterium | reverse complement strand
CGTCGCTGAGACTCCCTCCCACTTTGCTCGCGCCCCCCCTCGCCTCGGGACCGTACGACTGGGTCTGCGCCGCGTTGATCCCTTCGTAGATGGCACCAGCCTCCGCAAAGATCACTCCCGCCAGGATCAACCCCTGGCCACCGGAGCCGGAAAACCTTATTTCGTACCTGGACATTACTTTCCTCCTTTCGCTTTCGCTCTTTCCGCCATCTGACGGTAAACCTCGGTATATTCGGGTTTTTCCGTAGTAAAGAGGACACCCATAGGGGATTTCCCTTCGAGTTTCTCAGGAGGAAGCTTGTCCCAGGCGGTTACGTTCATGTAATTATCCTTCATCCAGAGGAGCATGTCCGTAGGGCTCTTGAACTTGTTCCTCCTACCGTAGGTGGTGGGACAGGCATTGATAATTTCCACCACTGAAAGCCCTTTGTGGTTCATGGCGGAGACCACGAGTTTGTCTATGCTTGCAGCGTGGTAAGCGGTCCCCCTAGCCACGAATGTGGCCCCGGCGCCCTTTGCGAGTTCCACAATGTCGAAATGGGGATCCACGTTCCCGTATGGCATGGTCGTGGCGATGGCATCCGTGGGCGTGGTGGGAGAATATTGCCCCCCCGTCATTCCGTAGATGAAATTATTAAAAACGATGACAGTTATATCAATGTTTCTCCTGCAGGCGTGGATGAAATGGTTTCCCCCGATGGCGGTTGCATCACCGTCCCCTGAAATAACCATCACGTTCTTTTCGGGCCGGGCCATCTTGATCCCGGTGGCAAAACCGAGGGCTCTCCCGTGAGTAGTGTGGAGTGTGTTGAAATCCACGTATCCTGGCAGCCTCGAGGCGCAGCCGATACCCGATACGATGGCGGTATCGTCCTTTTTGAATCCCGCAACATCAATCGCGCGGATGATCGCCTTCATCACGATTCCATAGGTGCAGCCGGGGCACCATATATGGGGGAATTTATCCTCCCGCAGGTAGTTGCTGTAATCGTACGCCATTATGAAACCTCCTTCACTTTCTCGATGATCTGCCCCGGGTTGATGGGTTCTCCATCGACCCTGAAAATCCCTTCAACCGGGCATTTCGCCCTGCCAGTCCTTTCTACTTCGAGGATGATCTGGCCGAGGCTCAGTTCCGGGACCACAATCGCTTTGACCCTTGCTGAGAGTTCCTCTATCTCCCTGTCGGGGAAGGGCCAGATTGTGAGGGGCCTGAACAAGCCCACCTTGACCCCTTCTTCCCTCAAGATATTCACTGCTTCTCTTGCAGACCTCCCGCAGGATCCGTAGGCGAAGATTGCCACTTCCGCATCATCGAGCATATACTCGTCGTTCTTCACGATGTCATCCCTGTTCCCCGAGACCTTCCGCATTAGCCTCTCCTCCTCCGTGTGGACGAGGGGCGATGCGTTGACTGGGAACCCCGTCATGTCATGGTTCAGCCCTGTGACGTGATACCGGTACCCCTCGAAGAAGTTCGCCATGGGTGGCACGTCCCCTTTCGATGAATCGTAGGGGAAGTACTCTTCTGGAGGCACATCAGGCTTTGTCCTGTTAACCACCTCCAATTCTCCCGGCATGGGGATCTCTATCCTCTCCCTCATGTGCCCCACAATTTCGTCAAGTGCGATGATCACGGGATTTCTATATTTTTCCGCAAGGTTGAATGCTCTCACGGTCTCATGGAATATTTCCTGTACGTATGCGGGGACGAGGGTAATAGTGGGATGATCCCCGTGGGTTCCCCACTTGCACTGCATTATGTCGGACTGTCCGGGACCGGTGGGCACCCCCGTAGAGGGCCCTCCCCTCATTACATTCACGATCACACAAGGTACCTCGGCAATCGCGGCGAAACCTATATTTTCCTGCTTAAGTGAGAATCCCGGGCCGCTGGTAGCTGTCAGCGTTTTCACGCCTGCAAGAGAAGCTCCTATTATGGCTGCCATTGCGGCTATCTCGTCCTCCATCTGCATGAAGGCGCCGTCACAGAGAGGAAGTTCCCTGGCCAGGATTTCGGCTACCTCAGTAGAAGGGGTTATGGGATATCCCGCGAAGAACCTGCATCCTGCGTAAAGAGCTCCATACGCACATGCTTCATTTCCCTGGAATAGTTTGATGCTTCTCGACACGTCTCCCTCCCCCTAACTCTTTTTTTCTACGAAAATCGCAAAATCCGGGCACCTGAGTTCACACTGGCCGCACCTGATACACTTTTCAAGATCCACCACCTTGACCTTGAACATATCCATCCCCAGAACACTTTTAGGACATAGTCGTACACAAATTTCACAACCCTTGCAAAAGCGGGGCACAATGGTGATTGCAACCCGTTCATCCTCAGAGACTATTTTCTTTTCTTTGACGTTCAGCATAATACCCTTACCTCGTTCCTAGTTTATTTCCATGCCGAGGGCAGCAGCCATTGTCCTGCCCATATCAGCCGGGCTCTCAGAGACATGGATCCCCGCCTCTTTGAATGCCTTGATCTTCTCGTCGGCGGTACCCTTCCCACCGGATATTATAGCACCGGCGTGACCCATGCGTTTACCTTTTGGAGCGGTTCTCCCCGCGATGAATCCTACAACGGGTTTATCCATGTGCTCCTTGATGAACTGTGCCGTCACGATGAGGA
>CAYSOQ010000276.1:0-2650 GCA_964432685.1 uncultured bacterium | reverse complement strand
CCCGCTAATGATTTACAGCTGCCCTTCGGCAGCATGCTTCTGGGAACTTTCCGGGATCTCTCTGTGACAGTTACAAACGTCGGAAACGCAGCTCTGGTGCTCGGCACAGTTGCCGCATCAGATCCGCTCCTATCTCCTTTCAGCGTTTTATCTGATGCCTGATCCGGGACGACCCTTGCGCCTGCTGAGAACTGTTTGTTCAATCTTCGCTTCGCACCAATTAAACTGGGTTCATTTAAGGATAGTTTGGACATACCTTCCAACGACACCGATGAGAACCCCGTGACCGTCACCGTGAGCGGTACAGGAATCCTGGTGGCGGAACCGGATATAAATGTAATCGACAGCGTACCTCCATCAACTGACCTGTCGGTGCCCTTCGGCAGCGTCGATGTGGGAACCACCTCAGGGGTCCAGGGAGTGACCGTGGCAAATAACGGTACCGCCGGGCTGCTCATAGGAAATGTGGCCGATTCCAACCCCCTCTCATCTCCATTCATCATTACAACTGACAGCTGTTCGGGACAGTTTCTGCCGGTCGCATCTTCCTGCATCATAAATTTACGGATTGCGCCGACTGCAGCCGGATTGGCCAGCAACAGCTTTGACATACCCTCCAATGACCCTGACGAGAACCCCGTGACCGTCAGTGTGAGCGGAAACGGTATCGATGCAGGGGGCGGAGGAAATACGGGTGGGGGAGGAGGACCTAAGGGCGGCGGAGCCGGTTGCTCAATAATCCGGGGAGATGAAGGATCTTTGAGTGGAGCATTCCCCTATATAATTTTAATTCTGGCTGCTCTATCTTTTGCGATCAGAAAAAGAAAATAGAAGGAAGCCTCTTTGAAAACCGATAAGAGATGAAGGAGAATTAGAAGTTTCATTGGTCAACATAGAGGAGATTTTCATGAGAGCGATGTTGATGGCGTTAATTGTCGCGTTAATTCCCCTGGTAAGCCATGCAGAGATCAAGCAGGCTCCTGCCGCAGGTGGAGAAACCGTGGTGGAAAAGTCGGATAATGGAGGCGTAATTGTTGAGATGACACTCCCTGGTTCCGGGATCGCAGTTGGAGAAAACAGTGTAAATCTCATGGTCCGGAATAAGGATGGCAGCCCCGTTACGGGTGCGGGAGTAACAGTTACGCCCTGGATGCCCGATATGGGCCATGGTGTCTTCCAGAAACCACGAATAATTGAGCTCGGTGCCGGTGTGTACAGGGTTGAGGAGATTTATTTTATCATGCCCGGCCGGTGGCAATTGAGAGTCGATCTGAAAGTAGGTGAAAAAGTTGAGAGAGCCCTTTTCGATTTTCCAGGTATAAAGAAAAGGGAAGCAAAGGGCACAAAAGAATCAGCCTACAAACGGAGCATAGAGAATTACAGGGTCCCAGCAGTTTCTTTGATGAATCAGGACAGGAAAATGGTCAGTCTCGATGAGTACCTGGATCCCGGAAAGACGGTTGTCCTGGACTTTATTTTTTCCACATGTACTACGATCTGCCCGATATATGGTGCCCTCTACACCGATTTTCAGAAGAAACTCGGGGAGGAAAGAGATGATGTTCAGCTGATCTCCATTTCAATCGATCCCGAGTACGACACTCCCGAAAAGATGAAGGAGTTCCTCTCAAATTACGGGGCTAAAGATGGGTGGGATTATTTTACGGGGACAAAAAAAGATGTGGAGGCCGTTATGAAGGCCTTCGATGCTTACGTGCCGAACAAGATGAGGCACTATCCTCTGACATTTATAAGGCCAAAGGGCAAACAAAAGTGGATTCGGATCTTAGGCCTCATAGGGGGCTCCGACCTCCTTTCGGAATACGGCAAACTCACTGACAGGTGAGTTAATCATAATATGAGACTGAGAAACCTCCGATATGGCCCTTCTCCTCAGAGGGTTATCCTCCTGCTGGCATTTCTCTTATTTTTCCCTACAGATGAACTTTTTTCCGGCCAGGTAAGGTCTGTGGCAGGTTATTCTCCCCAGGAAGTAGTCAGGCTGGGAGAGAGGATGTTCAGGGAGGGGCTACTCCCTTCGGGAAAGCCTATGGACGCCATTATCCAGGGCGACATCCATGTGGAAGGAACGATGTTCACCTGCGTGAGTTGCCATTTAAGGAGCGGGATAGGTTCAGTCGAGGGGACCGTGATAACTCTTCCAACGAGCGGCCCGGAGCTCTTAAAAGCCTGGCCCCGGGCTTCCGCCATTCTTCGTTCGAGGGGAGTCCCGATTCCTGAACTGTTACGTGATGAAGACTTCCGCCCTGCCTATTCCGATGAAACTCTAGCCTTTGCCATTAGATGGGGGATCGATCCCTCTGGAAAAATGATAGATGTAGCGATGCCGCGGTACAAGATGATAGATCGGGATATGGAGGTTCTCATCTATTACCTGAAAAACCTCTCTGCGAAATATTCACCCGGTGTGACAGATAAGACGATACGCTTTGCAACGGTTATTACTAATGAGGTTGGAGACGAGCAAAGACACGCAATGCTCGCTCCGTTGAAGGCATATATAAGGGACAGGAATTCACAGACCAGGCGCCAGGAGAGAAGGGCAAAGTGGGGACCTTTTCAGAGACTTGAGCACTTCACTTCCTACAGGAGGTTGATTCTCGACGTGTGGGAGTTAACAGGCCCTCCC
>CAYSOQ010000275.1:0-2661 GCA_964432685.1 uncultured bacterium | reverse complement strand
TTCTATTTTCCTGATCGCTATCTGCCTGTCGATTTCCACCCCTCTTTTTTTGGCCAATTTCAGGGGGGAGATCATATTTAAGCCCCAGACGAGGATGACCAAAATTAGCAGGACAAGTGTAACAGTTTTTGGTGCCTTACTCCCCCTCTTTCCATAACCTTTATCGATGAGGTTCAAGCCCCCCGGGTGAAACGACCCCAGGCCCCCCCCTATTGCGGCTGCTGGAAACTCACCTTTTTCATCATGGAAGTTGTTATCGATCGATCCCTGATCCAGCAGGGTGACGGGCATATCAAAACCTGATGTAAGCATCTCTACCACGGAGGGATCTGAAATCTTTTCGCCAGCAACTGAAACCCGGTTTTCCGTAACCCTTTCCACTACAACTCCATTTCCTTCCAGTGCATCCAGGTATCCCGATAAAAATTCCGATTTCGCTGCGACAATGAGAACAGACAATCTTTCCTCTTCAACTCCCAGGAGCCTGAAGTCATATAGTGCTTCATCAGTGTTGAAGGGGGTGATCCTGTCCAGTTCAAATGATATTACCTCTGGAAGGTTGTCCTTCACACTCGATGGGAAATCCGCCCTCCTTATGACGGCCCACTCTTTCGGTATGGAAAGGGTGGTACCTACTCCTGATATTTCAGCCTCTCCTATAAAGAGCGCTGTATTATTCGCAACCTCCTTCGGGGTTGGGAACGATGTTTCACCTGTGCTGAATCTTTTTAGGGCCTCTACTTTAACCTTTGACTTGTGCTTTGTGACATATGCTGCCCACATTCCACCTTTTTCAATGGATACACATACGCTGCTGGCGGGTACGACCATGTCGTAAGCAGACCTATCAGTGAGAAAATCCCGGACAGGACCCCAAATCTCGACAAACCTGGAGACAGGGTTCAGCTTTGGGGGAGTATCCTTTCTTTTTTCCGGCCCTATTGCCATGAGTTTCCCGTAGCGGGGCTTTTGTAATAGATGTAGCTTACGTCTTCCCCTCCATCTATCTTCAAAGTGGCCCTGATAGAGTACCCCTCACCTCTTCCCTCCATGTACCCTGCTGATTCAACAGTGAATATATTCGTCCCTCCGAAGCTGATATAGGGTGAAAGAGTGCGGTACTCTCCCGCGGGGATTCCTGGAACATCTTTAAGGCTCTTAAGGTCCCGGCTCTCCCTGATAGAGATGATTTCTTCGGCGACTTCCGGGGATATCCCCGGAAGTGCAGAGATGACCTTGGCCGGTGCAGCCCTGAGATTTATCCTCCCGGACCTGCTGTTCACGGTAAAGATGTTTATGAGGGGAGTTCCATTGTCGTTTCCATATAATATTTCATGGGTTATCCCACGAACCAGCAAAAGCTCCTCTACCGTATCGAACCTTCCATTTTTCGCCTTGTAGGGGTTCGGAAGAGACATGTAATAGCTGCTTTCTGCCCCGCTTAGCCTGTGGAGTTCATCAGTGTCTCTCCAGTCAAGAATCGAATCGACGATGATATCTGCGCTCTTCCCATCGATTTCCATGGTGCCAAACAGGTTTCTCAATATTATTTCAGGTGCTGTATTTATGTCTATCATTCCAGATTCATCCATGATTTTAATGACATAGCGCCCTTCATTCAGGTTGCTCCTGTAAAGGGTTCCATCTACCTGCCATATTTGTTTCTCTTTATCACCAAGGTTTTTGACCCTGTAGAGAAGCTCTACAACTGCTCTCTCGATTCCCGCTTCAGCAATATATTTATCGACCATTCCTCGTTTAAACAAAAGTGTTGAAGCAAGGTCCGTTTTTGTCATGTAGGACAGGGAGAGAACAATACTCATGAGGATAGCCAGGACCCAGATGACCAGGAGGAGGACAACACCATTTTGATCTTTAAGTCTAACCATAAATCATCCGGACTGCTTTCGTCTTAAGGGGCTCATTCTATTGTGTTTGTCTGGCTGGGTTGATACCCGGACCGGGAGGGTGAATGAATATTCTTTCTCATCGTAAAGGAGGTGCACACGTATCTTTGGGGGAATAGATTTATCACTTTCCCATGAATCTACCCATTCGAATATCTCCCCATCTTCCGACTCTTTCTGTGACAGGTATTCGAAGTATATCCCTTTCAGGGAATCGAAGAGTTTTAACGTTCTCAATCTCTCCCTGCCTAGAACATTTTCAACGGACTGTAGGCCAAATTTCCCATTATTATCTTCAACGACACTGTATTTAACGGATATATAGCCCCACTCCGCCCCCCAGGCAGAGTAATTTGTCGAGAACATAAGGGAATTCCCCTTACCGCTGAAGTAGATTTTCTCCACCCCATCCTCATCGTATTTGAAGGGAAATAGAGACTGGACCTGGGAATCCATGATGTTCATGGAACTTCTTATCCTCTCCAGGCTGTTTATCTTTCTATCACCCTTATCCATGGAATTGACTCCCAGCCTCATGGCGCCAGAGATAACCAGGATAATTATTCCGATGATCGACAGGGAAATTATCATTTCCAGGAGTGTAAAACCCTGCTTCCGAAATGATATATTGATTTTGATATTCATCTAACAGCCTTCTTTTTAACAGCTTTCATTGTGCTAAGGCTTATCGACTTCTCAGCCCTACGCCCTTTCCATTCGATTGTCATATCTATCTTGAGTAGCCTCATTCCCA
>CAYSOQ010000274.1:0-2664 GCA_964432685.1 uncultured bacterium | reverse complement strand
CTGGGAACTCTGAAGAGTGAGCTGGTTTGAATGTAATTCTGAATTCAGAATTCGGAATTCCGAGGGGATCTGGGAACTGGTTTATAGGCTGTACCCGCTCTCGCCATGTTGTGATAGGTCGAGGCCCATTATCTCGTCATCCGTCTCTACCCTTAGGCCCATGGTCGCATCTATAACCTTGAGAAGGACATAAGAGGTGACAAACGCAAATATAATGGTGGCAACAACGCCTACAGCCTGTATGAGAAACTGCTTCGGGTTGCCATGCAATAGCCCATTTGCTCCCCCGGCATTGATCGCACTCGATGCGAATACGCCTGTAGCAAGGGCGCCGAAGGTTCCCCCCACACCGTGGATTCCAACTACATCGAGGGCATCATCAATGTTGAAGCGCATCTTCAGGGTAACCCCGAAGAAACAAATAACTCCAGCTCCTGCACCGATTATCATGGAAGCCATGGGGGAAACGAAACCCGCTCCAGGAGTTATGCCCACAAGCCCCGCAACGGCCCCGGATGCAGCCCCAAGTGCCGTGGGCTTTCCCCTCTTTATCCATTCCACCATGCTCCAGGAAATGGCACCGGCAGCAGATGCCACGTGTGTCGTCAAGAAGGCAATAGTTGCGACTCCACCTGCTTCGAGGGCCGACCCGGCATTGAATCCGAACCATCCGAACCAGAGAAGGCCGGTCCCTAAGAGGGTGAGTGGAAGATTGTGAGGAGCGAGGATCTCCGTTTTGAAACCTTTCCTCTTTCCCAGCACAATAGCGGCGGCTAACGCGGAAATACCCGAACTGATGTGGACCACAGTGCCCCCCGCAAAATCCAGGGCACCCATACCCCCTAACCATCCCCCCTTTCCCCACACCCAGTGCGCAAGGGGACAGTAGACTATAATTACCCAGAGTATTGTAAAGACCATGTAAGAGGAAAATTTAATCCTCTCGGCTACAGCCCCGCTTATGAGGGCGGGAGTTATGATGGCGAACATCATCTGGAACGTCATAAATGCAAGGGCAGGTACCGTACTCGCGTAATTGGGGTCTGGGGCCGTTCCAACTCCTTTAAGTCCTACCATCTGCAACCCGCCAACTACCCCCCCGATATCGGGTCCGAAGGCAATCGAATAGCCGAATAGGATCCACACGATTGTTACAGCACCCATAAGGATGAAGGAATGCATCACCGTGGAAAGAATGTTTTTGGAACGGACCATACCCCCGTAAAAAAGGGCAAGCCCCGGTGTCATAAGAAGGACAAGGGCCGAAGACACGAGGAGAAATACTGTGTCTCCCTTGTTTATCTCTCCCCCCACGCCAGCAAAGGAAGTTGCAGGGATCAAGAGAAACAATGTGATGAGAAAGACCCACCGTGAACGATCTTTCATAACAAACCCCCTCTTCGTATCTCCATGGGAAAATGCCAGATATATGCCAACTGAATAAAATAGTTGTAACGTATTGATTATTCAGGGCAGGTTGCTTGTCGGGAGAGTTTATACCTAAGGACTTGCGGTAAGATTGCCTATTATTTAAGCCCTTATCTGCTCAATCGGACAGCAATAGAGCATTGGAATGTTTATGATTCAGGGAAAAGGGGGCTCATTTCGACTGAAAGAGCCCCCATTCGAGGATATTTTCCAGTTTAGAATTTGTACGCCACGTTGATACCGAAGAGGTATGCTTCATTCTTCCAGGTGCCGTTGAAATTGCTGTTATTTACCGTCCTGTCATCATAATTGAAGTAGATGAAGCTGAGGTCAAAGTCAACACCCTTCCAGTTGGATCCCGCACCGACGGAAAAGCCTTTCCTGTCCGCATCTGGAAGTTCAGCGCTCAATGTCGCATCGGGTGCAGGGTTTTCATCGATAAAGAGGCCAAGGCTTCCATAGCATTTATCAGAGAACTTGTAGTTGAAGCCAAGCCTGTAGGCAGCAACGTCGTCCCAGTTTTTCGGCTGAGGAGTAAAAGTTTTCCCCAGTCCGACAACATCTGTATCAGTGGTAATATCCAGGTTTTTATACCTGGACCAGAATGTGTAATCGTAATCGAATTCTACCGTGAGTTTTTCCGTCTGGTATGCAATGGCAACATTTAAAATATCGGCCATCTTGAGAGTGGTACTCCCTCCCGTGGTACCTAAGAGGGCTGTCGCATCACCGTCGATATCGAGATTGTATCTGCCCCTGTAGGATACCCCAAACTTCAAGTTGTATCCCGGAGTAACAAGAACTCCCCCGTTAAAGCTCCATGTGTCCCCGTCCCCTTCAAGGTGAAAAACAGTTCCCGGATATCCCGCAAATACCCCCGATATGGCGGCATGTGGTGGGACCACTTTATCCAGCTGTGCCTTCCCGTGCATGTAATCGATCCCCCCGCCTACTGAAATCATGTCATTGATCCTGTAGGCGATCGTAGGATTCACGACTACCGTAGTCAACTTTACATGCTGGGTAACTATTGCCACGGTTTTCGTAGGGTCGTACGTCCTTGCAAGCCCAAAAGGTGAATTCACCCCTATACCGACGAAGAACTTTTCATTGATCTGGTGGGTATAGTAAAAAACTGGCTGGAAAAAGGTCTGATCCTTGCCCGATTCGTTTGTATTAATCGGAGAATCACCAAGTACTGACCATGGGGACGTAACTGTCCCGTCAAAAGAACTT
>CAYSOQ010000273.1:0-2666 GCA_964432685.1 uncultured bacterium | reverse complement strand
CCGATGGGACACAGATTCGTATAGAATGAGCATGTTGTAAGCGTTTCGGATCCCCAGGCATGATCCGATGGGTGCTGCCAGGGGCATTACGGCGGCACACACTGCTTCTTCGAGCTTTTTCGCCATAATCGGATCGTCGTTCGTATAGGGGAGGACAGTAAACCCTTCCTTTACGAGGGTCACGGCGGCCCGGAGAAGCTCTTCAGTATCGGGAAAGAGGGTTTTTTCATCCCCTATGACTTCAAGCTTTACCATATCGCTCATACCCGCTTCCCTGGCGAGCCTTGCCGTTCTCACCGCGTCTTCCGCCGTGTAACATGCCGCTTAAAGCTGGCGTGCGCGCTCTTTCTGCGGATCGAATAAATCGAGTACCGGCCCCTTGCTCCTGTCAGTTATGTTCCCCCGCCTCACTGCAACTGTAACAATCTCTGACCCAGAAGCTTCGAGGGCATCCACCATCGTAGGGAAATCAGGATATTTTCCCGTCCCCACGATAAGCCTGGATCTGAATTCATGCTTCCCGATTAATAATGGTGTATCCATTTAATTTCCTCCCCGGTCATCCTCCGCCCACGAACTCCACGATTTCCAGTCGGTCACCCTGGGCGGGGTAGGTATTTTTATATTCCTTCTTCCTAACGATCTCCAAATTCAGTTCCACCGCTACCCTGGTTGATCTGATACTTAAACGTTCTAAAATTTCTTCCACACTCGAACATTCCTTGAAGGCCTGTACTTCCCCGTTGATGATCAATTCCATCGTAACTCCTCCTCAGAACCTCTCGTCGGTTTTTCCTTCCATTATCAGGGCCAATTTCTTCCTGAAAGCATCCTCCATATAACCGGGGAGCTTATCCCCTTCTTTTTCCAGGAGGTCCCGGCATCCCCTGGAAAGATCCTCGTCATTCGTAAGAAGTGAGTATTCTGCGATGGAGAGTAGGGCATTCGCATGGCAGAGGTCCCCCATTTCGCCTTTAGTTGCCTTTTGGGTGAAGGCAGCCCCGGTTCTTCCGCTCCTGTAGCAGCTGGTACACAGGCTGGGGACCATCCCTTCTTCGATGATTACCCGTATAATCTCTTCGAGCCCTCTCTTGTCATCCGTTACGAACTGCCCCTCTTTTTCCTGGAGTGTATCCGGCCCGTATCCACCCGGGGTGGTTTTGGACCCCGCGCTGATCTGGGAGGCGCCGATAGACAATGTACGATCTCTTAACGCTGCATGCTCCCTTGTTGATATCACCACACCCGAGGGGGGAGAGGAAAGGCGATAGATTGCGACAATCTTTAGAAAGTCCCTGTCGGATACAGGGAAGGGGGGTTCTTCCAGGGGTGTACCCGATGCGGGTTTCAGGCGTGGGACTGAAATCGTATGAGGCCAGGTATGATATCTCTCTTTCAGGTAGATGCTGTGGAGGATGGTAGATATGGTTTCGAACTTCCATTCATAAAGGCCCAGGAGTGCTCCGATACCCACGTCATCGAAGCCGGCTTCCATAGCCCGATCCATGCAGGTAAGTCGCCATTCGTAGTTTGCCTTGTTCCCGGAGGGGTGCATCCTCCTGTAGGTGTCCCGGTGATAGGTTTCCTGGAACACCTGGTATACACCGACCCCGGATTCCTTGATTTTTCTCAATTCCTCCACTTTCATGGGCGCCGCGTTCAAGTGAAGGATCCGCATATCTGTACGGGAATAGATCTCCTCTACTATGGAACCGATATATTCCACGGGCCCTCTGGAATAGCTCTCACCACAGACCAGGAGGAGCCTCATGTAGCCCTTTGAAGCAAGAATCCCGGCTTCTTCTGCGGCCTCTTTGGGGGTGAGAGTTTTTCGCATTAGCGATCTGTTGTCCCTTCTGAACCCGCAATAGAGGCAGTTGTTGCTGCACCTGCTGGATAGATAAAGGGGAGCGAAGATGACGATTCGGGGACCGAAGACTTCACGCTTTACTCTTCCTGCTTCCTGGAAGAGAATCTCGTCCACTTCCCCGTTCTCTGTGACGAGGAATCTCGCCGCGTCGAGGGGTAAAAGGGGGTTAGTTGGGGAAACCGTCCCGAGTAGGTCTTCAGCCTCCCCTGGTGTAATTGAAGTGGCGTCTTCGGTTATTGCCTTTGCGAGGTATTCGATTGAATCCAGGGAAAAATGGGTGAGAGTGCCAGGGGTAATCATGGAAGAACTCCTCAATGATGAAATAAAATCAATCGAACTGTGCCAGGGATGAGGCGTCTTAAGGAGCCTTTAGGAAATAAGTGTCTGCTGGATGGCCCTTACGCTTCCTCCGCCGGCATTATCCGGTTCAGGTTCAAGGGGTTGCCCCATATCCAGGGCTCTCAGCGCGGTGCACCCCCGCGTAACGGTAATATGTTAACACCCTGGCAGAAGATTGTATAGATTAATGTCCGACGTCGTAAGTCCTAGGTCCAACGATTAATAGAAGAAACTCTAAATTCTAAGCACGAAACTCGAAACAAATTCTAAATTCAAAATACTAATGACCAAAACAACAAACAGAGCAGGAGGAAAATACAAATAATAGTTCCTGGTTCCTGATTCCTAGTTCCTAATAAACTGAAAACCGGGAACTGTTTTGAGAGATGGTAATTCCGGATTCAGAATTCAGAATTCTGAAAATAACAGTGAACTGAAACAACTGGTTGTTCAAAGT
>CAYSOQ010000272.1:0-2669 GCA_964432685.1 uncultured bacterium | reverse complement strand
CCGAGGACAGTAAAGTTGAGAGTGGATTCCGTGCTATCGGGGGGAAGTTTTACCAGATCAAAATCGTTCATATGGATGAAGATCCTGACCTCGAAAGACTCTCTGTGTACGGCCACTCCCTTGAAGCAGTTCTGGTGGTCCCTCTCTTCACGGGAAAGAAGAGAGTAGGTACGATCGCCTTCTTCAGGAAAGAGGGGCAGGTTTTCAACAGCGCTGAGGTAAACATGGTTTCCCTTCTCTCAGTCCATCTTGCGACAACCCTGGAGAACTCATACCTCCATGACGAGGTTAAGAAAAACTATTTTGAAACATTGAGTGCCCTCGTCCACTCAATGGAAGATATGGATCCCTACCTGCGTGGTCATTCTGAGAGGGTGGCGGCCCTATCTACGGTGATAGGACGGATTGGTGGGCTCCCGGAGAGGAGAATGAGGATCCTGACCCAGGCTGCGTCAATTCACGATATAGGGAAACTTCTCATAGACCCTGGTATTCTCCACAAGAAGGGAAAACTCTCAGAGGAAGAAATGAGGATCGTGAAACAACATCCCATGGCAGGAAAGAAGATCATAGAACCAGTTTCTTTTATGGGGGAAGTGAAGGTGTGCATGGGAGAGCATCATGAGCGGTTCGATGGAAAAGGGTACCCCGAGGGGATTGAGGGAGGGCGCTTGAGTCTCGAGGGAAAGATCATTGCAGTGGCAGATGCCTTTGATGCGATGACGTCTGGAAGGCCCTATCGAAAGTTAAAAAGCGAGAAGGAAGCGGTTTTGGAGATCCAACGGAATGGGGGGGGGCAGTTCGATCCCTTCGCCGTGGAACTCTTCGTAAAGGCGAGGAAGGAGATTATGAGGGGAGCTCTTTCGGTTATTGGGCTCCATGGAAAGGAAGTCAGCTGATGAGAGGGGAGTTATTTCTGAAACTGCGGAAACCCCAGTCCCCTTTGCCATCCATGTAGAAATATCGGTTCAATTCCCTCCACATAGGGAGGCAGACGAGCATCCTCTTCCCGTCTGTCTCGTCTTTCCTGATTATTTTCTCCCTGTGGAAATGCCCTATTATTACCTTGTGAAAGCCTTCACTGTACCTCTTTTCCGCGAAGGCTCTCCCTGCCTCCTCGGGGAAGTCGTAGCGGAAACGGGGGTTCGTTTTTTTCAATGCCCGCTCTGTCGCAGTAGCGAGCCTTAAGGCCGCAGGTCCTGGAATCAGAGAGAAAACTTTGTAAATGAAAAAATTTTTTGAAAGTTTCTTCCAGAATCGGTAGAAAAAGTCTTCCCGGTTAACTGTATCCCCATGGGTGATAAAAATTCTCTCAGAGCCCGCTGTCATGTCGATGTGAGAGGTGGAGACATGGGTGAAGTGTTTCCTTGCCCAGGACCTTTCTATAAAAAAATCCCTGTTCCCCTCTATGTAACTCACCTTCAGGCCTCTGGCAGATAGTTTTGCGATCTTACCGATCACATCTGCCTGGACAGGATATGTGAGTTTCTTTTCTCCGAACCAGAGGTCGAAAATATCCCCGAGAAGAAATACTTCAACTCTTTCTTTAAGGGCTCTATTGAGGATTTCAATGAAGAGTTCACTATCTTCATTCACCTCTGTAAGGTGGGCATCAGCGATGAAAATGTATCCTCTGGAGGAGTATTTTTCGGGTTCATGCCTCACCGCGATATACCTCCACTCGATTTCGGGGTAAAACGGCCCCCTGGGTCATCATATTCTAACTGAATTATCCCACGGGGAAGAGAAGAATTGAAAGAGGGGCGAAACGCTCCCCCTCCACACTTTGCCGATCATTTTCTGATTTATTCATAAAGTAGAGGCACCCCGGTGGAAATACGTTGAAGCATTCTTTGAAAGATCTCCCGGTTGAACCGGGGGCACTAAGTTTGAATTTCAGATAGTACTAATATTTTGATGAGTTATGTCTCGATGTGTGTTACTTTTTCCTATCTTTACTCGTACATTCTACGCATTTTGAACCTTTTTTCGGTCTCGATTTAAGTGTGGTCCATAACGCATTTTTCTCCACGTTACCTGGCACTCTAGAACATTCTTTCTTCGAGTGAAAAGTTCCACTACCATTCCTTCTGTAGAAGGGCATATCTACCTCCGATAAAAAATTTACCCTACAATATCAATAATATTGATCGATTACAATAATTATTGTGAAAAAAAAGATTTTTCCTTGTTCATTTGCCCCGGTGGAGACCTTCCAAGGACCTGAATATGCTCTCATAAAGGTTTGTGGCTTCTTTCGCTACATTTTCCGGCACCCTGACAGGGGTAAGGGTGCCAGGGGGAAGATGAGATATTACAGAATGTGTTAGAATCGCGGCGGTAATCGATAGAATCTCTTTGTTTTTCATTGGTATCCTCCTATTTGTAAAGATTGGTACCAGAATTCAAGAGAGTAGTCAAATTCCATCGGGAAAGATTTTTCCCGGTACATGGAGATGGTGCCGAAGGCGGGCCTGCCACGCCGTAGGCTAACATGATTGCCCGTCTGAATATGAAATGGCTCGCCATGAGCGAGCGAAGCGAGTCTAATGGTCCCGAAGGCGGGCTTGCCACGCCGTAGGCTAACTCGACTTCATATATTTTTAAAATGAGTATGGTGCCGAAGGCGGGACTCGAACCCGCACGGGCGTTAACCCACCACCCCCTCA
>CAYSOQ010000271.1:0-2671 GCA_964432685.1 uncultured bacterium | reverse complement strand
TTTTCTCTCTCTTCAAAAGTCTCATTTCTCTCAGTACCTGACCGTAAAGGTCTTCACGAGACCCGTGCCCCTTTCAAGTAAAAAAAGCCGGCCTGTCGCATCGAAGGTGAGGTCCACGGGAAAGAAGAGGCGGCCTGCCAGACTCCCCTTTTCGGGGAAGGTAAAAATCCTGTTCCCATTTATATCCATGACCTGGATTTCTCCTCTATTTGGTTCGACCATGAAAAGGTTGTGGTGCTGGCCGGTGGCGATACCGTCGAAGCGGTCAACTCCCTGTGAGCGCGTGAGATCCCTTCCCAGTTGATAGAGATACTTTCCTTTCGGGGAAAACACGAGCATCCGCCTCGCTCCCCCATCGGAAACAAAAATCCGCCCGGTTCCATCGAAGGTTAATGCCGTGGGGGCGATGAATTGGCCCGGGCCGAATCCCTTCGATCCAAAAGAAAATTTAATGTGCCCCTTCCTGTCGGCAACGACTACCCGGGGAAGAGCCCTGTCGACGATGTAGAGGAGGCCGTCATCCCCGGTGTAGACCCTCCCCGCCTTTACATGCACCTCCTCTCCCCCTTTCGTGAGAGGGAAATCTTTGTAGAGGCTTTTTATTCCCTTCTCCATGCTTTCCGAGTAGTTGGGGAGGGCCACGATCTTTCCAGAGGCCTTCCCGCTCACATAAAGGGTTCCCTCCCGATCAACTGCGATTCCGTAGGGAAGGCCGACCCCTCCCCTTTCCCCAAGGGTGAGAAGGAGGCGCCCCTCCGGGTTGTACACCATCACCCTTTGACCATCAGTATCAGCCACGAGTAAAAGATTCCTGTAGCGGTCAAAGGTTATACTCTGAGGATTTTGAAGTCTCTCCCCCCTGCTGCCGCTGAAGGCTTGTCCCTCCAGGAGGGAAAGTGGCCTGATAGCCCAGGCATAGCCTGGGAGGAAGGAGACGATACCGATCACCAGGAAGGAAATTAGGGCATGATTGATGGAAGCCTCTTTAAGGACCCCTTTTTTTAGACTTATATTCATCTCATTTCCCCCCGCTTCGGGGAGAAACAGCCATGGCATCTTTTTTTAAACCGACCATAAATGGCCGGTTCCCGCTCCCGTCGATTTCCATGATTATCATCCGTTCATTTTCATCTTTAAGGGACGTGTAGAGAATCTCCTCCTTCTCGGGGAGAAGGGCAGGAAAAAGAGCCCCGTCTCTCGTCAACACTCTCCTTTTCCCATCCTTAATGTCTACGGATACCAGGTTCGGCCTTTCCTGGACCATGGAGGTCAAGATGATTTTATCTCCGTCTATGGAAAATAACGGCGGAGTCGTCAGGTCCGATACGAGCATCTGGTCGGCAGGATCGATCCTCTCTTCATAGATCCTCCTCGCCTTTCCTCCCACGGATGGAACAACATATATATGGCGCAGGGGATTTTTCCCTTTTTCGTACTTTGTGGTGATAAAACCGATAATTTTCCCATCGGGAGACCAGAAGGGATCAGATGCATAGTGGCGCGCAAATTTTTTCGAAGGCTCTTTATCAGCCTTCTCGTTCATCTCCCTGTATTTTGTTAAACGCTTCCTCCCACGACCATCCCTCCCCATAAGGAAGAGATCGGTTCCATCCACGTAGGCGATTATTTCCCCGTCAAAGGACCATCGGGGCTGAAGTTCAACCCCCTTTCCTCCCAAGGGGATTTCATGCATCTCCTCTCCCTCGCCTGTAAGGAGGCTTATTCCCGGTTTCCCCCTAAAGTCTCTGATCCCATTTATGAGTACCTTCTGGCTAACCAGGGAGGGCTGAAGCTCGAGAATTTTGGATCTTGCCGTGAGATTGAGGTGGAGGCGCGTCTTTTCCCCCAGGTCGAGAAAGCGGAATCCCCCGGGGTTAAAGAGAATAAGGATCTTCCCGTTTGAAAGGAAGGAAAGCCTGTCTTCTCCCGAAATGGGAAAGGGATCGAATCTCCTCTCTATCCTTCCCGAATCGTCTGCGATAAGGACCATCCCCTTGCGGTTCCTGTTGCTGAGGATGGCCACTTTCGTAGCCGTGGGAGAGGGCGCTGCGTACCATTCGGCATACCTGCTCCGAACGAGGGGCTCCATCTTTCCTGATGAGACGGCAAACTTCCAGAGCTCCGAAGCGTACGAATCCTCTCTCCCTCCACTTACCACGACATGCCTACCGTCTAAGGACCATGTGTATCCAGAAATGGAAAAGGTATCTGTGATTATCCGCCTTTCCTTTCCCTTGTCCAGATCAAATAACCAGAGAAGGTGAGTTTCTTCTTCTCTCTCCTTCTTCCCCTCTTGTGAATTACCCTCATGAGGATTTCCCCTGGTTTTTTTCACATTTTTTGGCCCTAAAAATGAAATCTCCTTCCCTCCGGGAACCCACCGTATTTCCGTCCCCACCAGATGAGGTGAAGTGTACTCTTTCACGTGATTTCCTGAGATATCCAATACTCGAATCCCGTATTTTCCCTTTTCACTTCCCTTCTCCTTCCAGGGGAATACGGAGGCGATGAGGGCGTCAGTGTCGTAGCCCGCGCCACCGAGCAGTTCGGCCAGGGTCGGATGACCGGTGGGCATCGTCAGGCCCGATTCGAAGCCGCGGATGCCGTGCTTCGCGGGGTACAGGCCCGTGAGGATCGATGCGTGCGAGGGCGGCGTGGTCGGCGCCTGCAC
>CAYSOQ010000270.1:0-2693 GCA_964432685.1 uncultured bacterium | reverse complement strand
ATCCTTTTGATCGAATGTACGTGCCGGGGGACCATTGGTATGATTACCACCCCGCCCTGTTGGTTTCAATCTCTATTGTTAACAGAATATTCTTGAAATTGCAGTAATTTATAGGTATTACATATTAGATTCGAGGAGATGGAAGGTTGAAGGACAGGTCAGGACAGAACAGGCATTTCCGCTTTTTTAATAGGATTGAGAAGGCAAGGTTTCTTTCCAGGCCGAACAGGTTCATCGTCATCTGCGAAACCGGTGGGAAGAAGGTTGAAGCATTTCTCCCCAACCCGGGCAGGCTCATGGAACTTCTCCTCCCCGATGCGACTCTCTTTCTGGAACGGTCGAATGTGAAGACACGGAAAACTAGTTACACTGCGGTTGCAGTGGAGAGGGATGGAGTGCCCGTCATGTTACACACGCACAGGACCAATGACGTGGCCCAGGCCCTCATAATGGACAACCTGATACCCCAGCTTTCAGGATCCCGTATCATCAGGAGAGAAGTGAAGGTACACTCCAGCCGCCTCGATTTCCTCTTGGAGAAGGGGGGGTCTCCTCTCTACCTCGAGGTAAAATCGTGTACCCTATTCGGGAAAAACTCCGCCATGTTCCCCGATGCGGTAACAGCCCGGGGTAAAAAACACGTGGAAGAGCTCATTGAGTTGGGGAAATCGGGAAACCGGTGCGCTATTCTCTTCGTGATCCAGTGGGGAGAATCGGACATATTCTCTCCCGACTACCACACAGACATTGAGTTCGCGAAGACTTTCCTGGCAGCCAGGGGCCAGGTGATGCTCATCCCTGCTGCAGTTTCATGGAAAAATGATCTGACCCTTATGAGGCAGGTGAAAATCCTCAAGATCCCATGGGATACTATCGAAAAAGAGGCAAAGGACCGGGGAAGCTACCTGCTGATCTGCAGGATAAAAGATGATGCACATCTCGAGGCAGGGAAGTTAGGAAGCCTCCACCTGAGGAAAGGGTTTTATGTCTATGTCGGATCCGGGAAAAAAAACCTTCGCTCTCGAATCGAGAGGCATAGGAGGAAGAGAAAAAAAATGTTCTGGCATATTGATTACCTCCTGGAGAAGGGGGAACTCCTTGCGGAACTCCCCGTGCGCACAGGAGACGATATCGAGTGCCTCATGGCGAATAGCCTGAGGAATATGGCAGCGGGAAAGGTAGATGGATTCGGCTCATCTGACTGTCCCTGCCCCTCCCACCTCTTCTATTTTCCAACCCCTCCCCTATCTTCCAGGGATTTCCAGGAGCTCATCCAATATTTCAGGATGGACAGGATATTTTGAGGCCGACCTGCCGGTAATCCCTGGAATTTGCAGCCATCGGGTATAATGGCCCCAGGATAACTTGAGAAACCGTCCAAACATAAGTAGAGCATGAAGAGGTCCATGTAATGGGAAAAATCTATGACGTAGCCGTCGTGGGAGGTGGAATACTCGGCACATCCGCTGCCATGGCCCTGCTGAGAAAGGATACTCCATCTCTTATTATTCTCGAAGAGGAGGAGAAACTCGCCTTCCACCAGAGTGGCAGGAACAGCGGAGTAGTCCACGCGGGCCTATACTACCTTCCAGGTAGCCTCAAGGCCCGGTTCTGCACCCTGGGGAGAGAAGCCCTTTACCGTTTCTGCAGGGAAGAGGGAATCCCTTTCGATATGTGCGGAAAACTCGTGGTAGCAGCAAACGAAAGAGAGGAAACGCTCCTTCAGGGCCTGGAAGACAGGGGAAGGTGTAATGGGTTGACAGGTCTTTCCATGCTGAACAGAAGCCAGATGAAAGGGCATGAACCCCACGTGAGCGGGAGGTGTGCACTCCTCGTCCCCCAGACGGGAATTGTGGATTTCTCCCTTGTTACAAAGACATTCGGAAGGATAGTAAGCGGCCTGGGGGGGAAAATCCACCTTGGAACCGCTCTCAGAAGTGTGGAAAAGAAGGGAGGAGTGTTGAGCCTTTCCACTACCAAGGGCGAGGTGAGATGCAGGTTCATGGTAAATTGCGGGGGACTTTTCTCAGACCGCATTGCCAGGATGTACGGCGCCTCCGTGCCTCTGAGGATCATTCCGTTCCGTGGTGAATATTATCGGCTCAAGGGGAGTGCGAGAAACATGGTATCCCACCTCGTCTACCCGGTTCCCGACCCGGATCTCCCTTTCCTTGGTGTGCATTTAACGCGGGTGATCGATGGGGAAATATTAGCAGGCCCAAATGCCGTACTTGCCACATCCCGGAAAGGGTACAAATGGTCAGATTTTTCCCTGAGCGACACGAGGGATATATTTGGTTACAGGGGATTCTGGAGGCTTGCAGCGCGCCATTCATCCATTGGCCTTGGTGAAATATACCGCTCACTTAGAAAAGAGGCCTTCATGGCATCACTCAGGAAACTCCTCCCCCATATTGAAATGAATCACCTGGAACCCGCACCGTCCGGCGTTAGAGGCCAGGCCGTTTCCCCTGAAGGGCACCTGGTAGATGATTTCGTGATTTTAGAGGATGAACGGGCAATTCATGTCTTGAACGCTCCATCCCCCGCCGCCACCTCTTCGATTCCCATAGGAGAGCATATCGCGGAAAAGCTAATAGTGAGATTGTAAAATCAGTTCAGAGTTTCGTGTTCAGAGTTCAGAGAAAAACCAAGTATTTCTTTGAACTTTGATCCTTGAACTTTGAACAACC
>CAYSOQ010000269.1:0-2702 GCA_964432685.1 uncultured bacterium | reverse complement strand
GCGGCAAATGTATGTGGCAAATTCCACAGCGAGGACTTCTACCAGTATATCTGCCACTGCATACCCGAAAGCCCCATACCCCGACCCTTCCTGGATTCCCATGAGCACGGCCTCACGGGTCGCATCTGGAAAATGGTCCATGAATTCTCCCAAAACTATCTCGAGGCCCTCTCCCCTATCCCGGGGGGATACTCGCACTTTTACCCTGGCGGAATAGTTCTCCTCCTCCACTTCCCTCTCGAAGAAACCCTCGCCAGTCGCCGAGCGTTCCACCGTTTCCCTCAAAAAGACCTGGGGCTTCCCCATCCTGACCCGTACCCCGTAGAACCGGTTCATTTTATCTACATTCACATCCAGTTGCAGTTCGCCCACTCCCGACAGGATGAGTTGGCCCGTCTCTTCATCCTCCCGGAACTCCAGGGTGGGGTCCTCGGCGGTTATCTTGAGAACCGTATCTTTCAACTTTTCTATATCACTCAACCTCTCAGGTTCGAGAGTTACCGAAATGACAGGTTTTCTCACATGGATGGGCTCGAACTCGATAGGGTCATCCGGGGAGCAAACCGTGTCTCCCGTCCCAACATTTTTCAATCCGCGGACAGCTACAATATCCCCGGGTTGCCCTTCCTGTACCCGCTCTTTCTTTCCCGCATGCATTCTGAATATACGTGCGACCTTCTCCCTTTCACCGGCCCTCGCATTCAGTACGGAAGAAGCTTCTTTCAGTTCTCCAGAATAGACCCTCATAAGTACGCTCTTCCTCCCCTCTTCCATCAGAATCTTGAAAGCCAGGGCTGAGAAAGGGAGGTTAATATCGGGACCCCTCTCGACCACCCCACCAGTACCTGGGTCCACACCCTTGACGGGAGGAACCTCCACAGGAGAGGGAAGATAATCGATAACCCCGTCCATTACCGGCTGGACCCCTCTGTTTCTTAGAGCCGAACAGGCAAAAAGGGGATGAATTTTCCCCTCTATGGTACCCTTGCGAACCGCCTTCACCAACAGTTCGGAGGGGATCTCCTTCTCCTCGAGGTAGAGTTCAGCAACCTCGTCATCCAGATCCGCCGCTGTCTCCAGGAGAAACTCTCTCAAGGGGTGGACATGCTCGACTATTTCATCCTCCGCCTTGACTCTTGTCACAGACCTGCCAAGGTCTTCTTTTGAGAAGTAGAGAGCCTCCATATTCACCAGATCGATTACACCTTCGAATCCCTCCTCTGCCCCTATCGGGGCAGTGAGGGGAACAGGGTTTGCCGAAAGTTTTTCTTTCATTTCCTCGATAACCTTGAAATAATCCGCACCCACTCTGTCCATCTTATTAACACATGCGATAATGGGAACACCGAATTTTACCGCCTGTTTCCACACCACCTCCGATTGGGGCTCAACTCCCCCCACAGCACAAAAAAGGGCAACGGCTCCGTCCAGTACACGCAGGGACCTCTCCACCTCGATTGTAAAATCCACATGGCCCGGGGTGTCAATGAGGTGAATATCCCCGCCCTTCCACGGGAACTGGGTGACTGCAGCGGTTATGGTAATCCCCCGTTCTTTTTCCTGTGGAAGATAATCCATCTGGGCTTCCCCGTTGTGGACTTCACCAATTTTGTAGCTTATGCCTGAATAGTATAGAAATCGCTCTGTGAGGGTTGTCTTTCCCGCATCGATATGGGCAATGATCCCGATATTTCTTATGTGGGATACTCTCTTACCAAAGGATGACATGGTTCCAACCTAATAATTCTTCCGAAAGAGGTTGAAGGTTGAGGTTCCTGGAATTTCCCTGTCAGAACATACGAATTCGAGTATAGCCTTCGCATCCTCAAGTTCCAAGCCTTTTACGTCAATCAGGAAATGGTTTACCCCCGCTTTCATAAGATCATCAATGTGCCCGGATGCAGCATAGGGGTTGTCGGAGTAGATGGCCGTACCCTCTTTTCCCGTTTTCACTGTAAACCCCTCACTCCTCCTGCTCCTCACACTCTTCACTCCCTCCCCAGTTTTGAGTGGCGATATAAGGAGAGGAACGTTCACGTATACGGGCACGATCCCGAGGCCCTTCAGGTACTTTCCCTCTTCCCCGATGTTCTTCAAGGTCGATTCCAGGGGGAGAACGAAACGGGATGCCCCCAGTTTATGAAGAGCGATACAGGAAGCAGTGTTGGCGGTGTAAAGGTAGTAATCGGAGACGATCTCTACTTTTTCGTGAACCCTTGCCTCCTTGAACACCTTGAACCATCCTACATCAGGGACGAAGTACTTCCGAAACCCGGAGGAGACCAGTTTCTTCAGGGCCCCCCTGTAAAAAGTAAGATTTTGGTCAGGCTGTACCGGCGGAAGCCGGAAGTAAACTCTCCTTCTGTTGAGGGGGGTCAGTTTCTGGCTATTCCGGACCAGGTTTTTCGTCAAATCCAGGACGATGTAGTCTACATCCTTATCGAGCGTGTTTCCCACTTCCAACCGGTCTGTCGCAAGGTAAAGCACGAAGGACTTCCTTTCCTCTCTCCCCCCCTTCACCCTCAGGGAAGATATGATGGAAACTCTCCTTTCCTTCAATGAAATGTGGAGCCCTTTGTCGAAGGCACGGCTTGCCTTTTCCATGGCTCTCTTCATATCCTCAATCGCTACCTGCGCCTTCCCGCGTGATGAAAGCTCTATCCGTCCTATTCGTGATCCTGGGCCTGACCGCGGCCGCCGCC
>CAYSOQ010000268.1:0-2704 GCA_964432685.1 uncultured bacterium | reverse complement strand
CAGGTGTATCGTCGACCTGTAAAACAATTAATGGGACATGTCATGCGGGAGACCTTATTTTCAAACAATTTATTCCAGATATATATATGAGCGTGATTCAAGAAATTTGTAGCTTTGCAAATTCAATTGAGACAAATAAGTAATAATAACAAGATGGTTAATGTTTTTTTCCCCACGGGTTACCTCCAAAGTGTCGATAGGATTATGGTGTAAAGAGGAAGTAAAATTCCCTCTTTTATTTTTTTCCCCCTGCTGGTTGTCTCGGCCCACGGGTCGATTGCCGCCCGGCTTTTTTCAGTGAACAGTATCTTCTCCCGGTAAAAAGGAAGCCGGTTCAGCTCATCCTTTCCATGGAGCTGGATTGATAGTTCTCGATCCCACGCAGGGAGCAGGGGGATATCCGTTCCGAAATAATTCCTCCCGCTATGAGTTACATGGACGAGAATCTTTTCGCTCATTTTTTGTAACTCGGGACTTAGCATCCTTCCCTCATTTCCACCTCTGCGCCCTGCTATAAGGTTTACCTGGAAGGCTTCCCACACGGATTCCCCCTTCCCCACGAGGAGGGTATGGGTAATCAGGAGGGCAAAAAGGATGATGAGCAGGAGGGGGACTATGATTACGAGTTCCGTCAAGGCTGTTCCGCGGCAATTCTTCAATTCCTTCTCCTCGAAGCTTTCCTTCGAAGGGGGTTCTCCACCTCGATGAGCCTGCTCCTCCATGTCCCTTTCTTTGCTGTCCCCCCGAAGGGTTGTGCAGCGCTGTACGCAACATTTGAATATTCCCTTTCAAAAATCTGAATGAAGAAAGGTTTTCTCTTCCCATGAGTGCCCGTAAATATAACCCTTTGCCTCTCCTGGAAATTGCTCATGAGAACCTGGGGGATAATGCTCCCGCGAAGACGTAGGACCTTTTTAAGGGTGTGGAAAAAAAGTTTCCTGAGCATGCGGGCGAACTTTTTCTTGAAAAAGTTCCGTGACCGGTGAGAATTTGCGGTGGACTTCGCCTCCTGGATAATGCCGGTGAGCGTCAGGGGTTCCCCATCCTTTAGAAGCAAAGATAGGGCTGAGGGCTTTTTCCCGAGTTCAGGGAAGGAGGCGAGGGCAGTTCCACTCAATTTATAGTAATTAAGGAGGTATCCAAGGTAGGCTAATAGAATGGGAGGGAGGCGGTCTCTTACGCTCCTCGCTGTCTTCGAATATGTCACACCAAGTGCCCACAGACGTCTTATCGCCTCCGGAGCCTTTCTGGTGAGTGTAAAGAAGTAGGCAGGATGGCCTGAAATGGCTGCGCCGAGTGACGCGGCCCAAACAAGTAGAATCCTCCTGATGTTAGCCACGGCTTCAACCATCCCAACATTTAAGTAGGCTATTGTATTTAAGCCCCTCGCTTCAACAGTTGCGAGGGAGAGTGAGATCGCGTCTGATCCTTCCTCTGTATAGGACCTGTCGTAAAGATATGCACCTGTATCAATGGAAAGCCCCACTGCTGTTATGACTGCAAGGGATGTGACTGCGAATAAAATAAGGACCGTCCCTTTATTGCCGCAAAGCTTAGGTATCATGAGGTCACTCCACAATGAACCGTTTCGAAACCCGGAAGGAAAACGCACCCCCTCCCGGGTCAACCAGGCGTGAAAAACCTTCAGCCTGAAAATTGCTGATTAACTGAAAAGGGGTGAAGTTCAGTCTCAGGGTAACTCTGACCAGGAGGGTTACCAGATCTCCCCCTTTGAGGATGGCGGAACCATTCAACGCCTTCCCATCCTCCCCCAATAATGAAACAATAAGCTTTCTGATCCTTCCCGATAAAAAAGACCGCGAGAAATAGGCGAGTAGATGACTCCGCGATTTAGTGACAGTGTCCTTCACCTTATTTCCCCGCTTAAGGGATGCAGCCCTTGCTTCTCTCTGTACCCTGTACCGGAGAACATGGATGGTGAAACTGGTGATGGCGAGGTCGATCACCATAAGGGTGACAAATACGAATATTATGGTGGCAAAGATGGCTTCCAGGAGGACTGCCCCGTGCTTACTTTGAACGTTATTTGGAAGTGGCATAGTCGCTCAAAGTTTTCTTATTCGTTTGTTTCCTGGATGACCCGGAGAGGTCCTTCACTTTCAGCCCGTGTCCAGAGAGGGCTGAGACGATGGAGTGAAACTGGTACCTCAGCTGGTTTCCGAAGATGTTCACGATCCCGATGGCTGCGATGGCAACCAGGGCCAGGATGATGATGTACTCTGTCAGGCCCTGTCCTTTTTGATTATGAAAGTGTCCTGTCCTTTGCCTTCTCATTGGTATTCCCCCTTAGGTTTTTCTTGCAGGTATTGCAAGGGGGATGCCGGGAAAAAGGCAAACTTACCTGCGTAACCAAAGGAAAAAACTAAAGAGAAATGATTCTTTATGTTATGGAGATATTTGTAGTTCGATTATCGAACAGTCTAAGGTCTGAATATCGAACTGAAGGGATATCTCAAGGGGTGATGATGTTGTACCGTTTCAGTTTCTCAAAAAAGGTGGATTTCGCAATCCCGAGGTTTTTCGCAGCCCGGGTTTTGTTCCACTTGCACATCTCGAGTTCGGATATGATGGCTTCACGTTCCGCGAGGTCAATCTTTCGGATAGATAAAGGAGGACACCCATACTTATTCCTCGATTCAGGAGATAATATGCCAAGCGGAATTATCTCTTCCAGCAAGGGTTG
>CAYSOQ010000267.1:0-2714 GCA_964432685.1 uncultured bacterium | reverse complement strand
ACTGGATGAAACACACGCTGGCATACAGGACAGAAGGTGGTGTTCGCCTTGACTATAAGCCAGTTGTGATCACGAAATACCCACCGCAGGAAAGGAAATATTAAGGAGGGATGGTGATGAAACACAACTTCAAAATATACAGATTCAACCCCGAGAAGGATTCCACTCACAGATACCAGACCTACGAAGTGGAATGCGAGCAGGGGTGGACTGTCCTGGATGCATTGAACCACATAAAGTGGTTCATGGACGGCACACTCTCCTATAGAAGGTCCTGCCGTCATGAGATCTGCGGGTCCTGCGGCGCCATGATGAATGGAGTCAACGGGCTTCTCTGCAATACACAGATCGAGGACTTGAAGAGCCAGACGATCACAGTGGCGCCCATCAACGGATTTACTGTACTCAAGGATCTCATTGTTGACATGGAAGTGTTCATCGACCGGTTGAAAGCGGTGAATCCATTTTTTATGTCGGATACGCCACCTACTGATAAGGAGTATTACCAGTCCCGGGAAGACAGGAAAATAATAGATGACGCGGTGGGATGCATCCTCTGCGGATGCTGCACCGGTTCCTGCCCCTCTTTCTGGTACAACCAGGACTACCTGGGGCCCGCTGCACTTCTCAAAGCCTTCAGGTTCGTATTCGACTCCAGGGATGAAGGGGCCGCAGAGAGGCTCGACCTCGTGGATGACAGGAACGGCCTCTGGAGGTGCCACACGATCTTCAACTGCATGGAGTGCTGCCCCAAGGAACTGAACATTACCGAGGGGATCCAGGAGTTGAAGAAGTTCGCCTTCATGAGAAAAATTTAATTACTGCCTGAGCGGGGGCGCTGTTTGCTGCGCCCCCATTTTTATTAAACAAGGGAGGAGTATGAGAGTATGAATATTCACGAATATCAGGCTAAAGAGGTTCTGTCGCGATATGGGGTGCCAACACCTCCGGGAAAAGTAGCTTTCTCTGTTGATGAGGCCCTCTCCGCCGCGGAAGAACTCGGGCTGCCCGTAGTTATCAAGGCCCAGGTCCACGCGGGAGGAAGGGGCAAAGGGGGAGGAGTAAAACTCGCGAAAACCCTTGACGAGGTGAAGGAGTACGGGGAGAAGATCATCGGGATGAATCTCGTCACCCATCAGACAGGCCCCGAGGGAAAACTCGTGAGGAAGGTTCTCGTCGAGAAAGCCACTTCCATCAAGAAGGAACTCTACGTGGGGCTCGTGGTTGACAGGACCACTTCTAAAGTCGGCTTCATGGCGTCTTCAGAAGGAGGGATGGAGATCGAGGTGGTGGCTGCGAAATCTCCAGAGAAGATTCTCACTGAACAGATAGACCCTTCGTTGGGGATGATTCCCTTTCAGGCACGTAAGCTTGCTTTCGGCCTCGGGATGGAGCCCGCCCAGGTGAACAAGGCGGTGAAGTTCATGCTGGCGCTTTACAGGGCATTCGTAGAGACGGATTGTTCCCTGGCGGAGATCAACCCCCTCGTCATAACGGATGATGATGATGTGATCGCACTAGATGCAAAGATGAACTTCGACAGTAATGGCCTGTTCCGCCACAAGGATATACTCTCTCTTAGGGATGTGGAGGAAGAGGACAAGATGGAGTACGAAGCCTCGAAGTTTGATTTGAATTATATAAGCCTGAACGGCAACATTGGATGCATGGTGAACGGGGCAGGGCTTGCTATGGCTACGATGGACATGATCAAGCTTCATGGAAGCGAACCGGCGAACTTCCTCGATGTTGGAGGTGGAGCATCGGCCGAGCAGGTAAAAAATGCGTTCCGCCTTATCCTCGCGGACCCGAAGGTAAAGGCGATCCTCGTCAATATCTTCGGCGGCATCATGCGATGCGATGTCCTTGCAGAGGGTGTTGTCCAGGCGGCGAAAGAAATTGAGATCGGTGTTCCCCTGGTTGTCCGTCTTGAAGGGACCAACGTAGAAAGGGGCAGGCAGATTCTCGATGAATCTGGGTTGAATATTATTACGGCATCGGATATGAGGGATGCGGCGGAAAAATCCGTTGCAGCAGCAAAGTAATCAATCTCTCGGGAGGAAGAGGTAATGAGTATCCTTATAAACAAAAATACACGGGTTCTGGTACAGGGGATCACCGGGGCAACAGGAGCTTTTCACACCCAGCAGATGCTGGAGTACGGGACTAACATAGTAGGGGGAGTCACCCCCGGAAAGGGAGGCCAGAAGGTCGAGGGGGTACCGGTCTTTAATTCCGTTACGGAAGCGGTGAGGGAAACCGGGGCAAATGCCACTGTTGTCTATGTTCCCCCCGCCTTCGCTGCAGATGCCATCATGGAGGCAGCAGATGCGTCTGTCGACCTGGTTATTGCGATCACCGAAGGGATTCCCATCCTGGATATGGTGAAAGCAAAGAGTTTCTTGAAGGGTAAGAAGACGCGTTTGATCGGTCCTAACTGCCCGGGAGTAATCACTCCAGATGAGTGCAAGATAGGGATAATGCCGGGGTATATTCACAGGGCGGGGGATATCGGGATCGTATCGCGGTCGGGGACCCTCACCTACGAGGCTGTTGCCCAGGTAACGTCTATAGGGCTTGGACAGTCTACCTGCGTGGGGATTGGTGGTGATCCCGTGAATGGGACAAATTTCATCGACATACTCGCATTGTTCCAGGGAGATCCCGACACGCAAGCGGTAGTAATGATCGGGGAGATAGGCGGTTCCGCCGAG